>JAEZQS010000206.1 GCA_023412995.1 Pseudomonadota bacterium | reverse complement strand
CGCCGGCGTGGTGGCGAAGATCATCGAGTAGAGGCCCGGGAACGGGGAATGGGAATCGGGAACGGCAAAGCGGTTCCCCGGTTTCCCACCCACCCCGCTCCATGAGGAGTCCGGCACGGATGCCGGTTGATTTCCGGTCAAGGATGATCGCAAAAGCCAATTCGGAACACTTTCCGGCCTGGATGCCGGTCCACTGCTGCCGCACGGATGACGGCTGGAGCACATTTCAATGGCGGACCAGAAGATTCGTATCCGGCTCAAGGCGTTCGATCATCGCTTGATCGACCGTTCCGCGAGCGAAATCGTCGAGACGGCGAAGCGCACGGGCGCGCAGGTGCTCGGGCCGATCCCGCTGCCGACGAAGATCGAGCGTTACACGATCCTGGTTTCGCCCCATGCCGACAAGGATGCGCGCGACCAGTACGAGACGCGCGTGCACAAGCGCGTCATGGACATCGTCGACCCGAACGACAAGACCGTGGACGCGCTGATGAAGCTCGACCTCGCGGCCGGCGTCGACGTCCAGATCAAGCTGCACTGATTGAAGGCAGGGAACAGGGAATGGGGATCGGGGAATAGCTGGAGCCAGGGCGAGACGCGCCTGGTCCTTCCCGATTCACCATCCCACATTCCCGAACAAGAGAGATACGACGATGAGTATCGGGTTGGTAGGTCGCAAGTGCGGCATGAGCCGCGTCTTTACCGATGACGGCCGTTCGGTTCCGGTGACGCTGATCGAGGCGACGCCGAACCGGGTGACGCAGGTGAAGACGGTCGAAGTCGACGGCTACAGCGCGGTCCAGGTCACTGCGGGCACGAAGCGCGCCGCGCTGGTCAACAAGCCGCTCGCCGGGCATTACGCCAAGGCGAAGGTGGAGGCCGGTCGCGGGCTGTGGGAGTTCCGCGTGGACGAGGGCGACCTCGGCAAGTTCGCGGTGGGCGGCGAGATCAAGGCGGACGAGCTGTTCACCGTCGGCCAGAAGGTCGACGTGGCCGGCGTCAGCAAGGGCAAGGGCTTCCAGGGCACGATCAAGCGCCACCATTTCTCGATGGGCGACGCCACCCACGGCAACTCGCTCTCGCATCGTGCGCCGGGCTCGATCGGCCAGCGCCAGACCCCGGGTCGCGTGTTCCCCGGCAAGAAGATGGCCGGCCAGATGGGCAACGTGAACCGTTCGGCGATGAACCTTGAAGTCGTGCGCATCGATGTCGAGCGCCACCTGATCGCGATCAAGGGCGCCGTTCCCGGTGCGCCGGGCGGCAACGTCGTCATCCGCTCCGCCGTGAAGTCGAAGTAAGGGAGGAGAGGCGATGGAACTCAACATTGTGGGCGCCGGGTCCGTGTCCGTTTCCGACGACGTGTTCGGCCGGGAATTCCGCGAGGACCTCGTGCACCAGGTCGTCGTCGCCTACCGCAACGCGGGTCGTGCCGGCACCAAGGCGCAGAAGACGCGCTCGGAAGTCAGCGGCACCACCAAGAAGTCGAAGCGGCAGAAGGGCGGCGGCGCGCGCCACGGCGCGCTGAAGGCGCCGATCTTCCGCGGCGGCGGCGTCACCTTCGCGGCCAAGCCGCGCAGCTTCGGGCAGAAGGTGAACCGGCGCATGTTCCGCGGCGCGATGGCGTCGATCCTGTCCGAGCTCAACCGGCAGGGCCGCATTTCGCTGGTGGAATCGCTCGGCATCGACCAGCCCAAGACGAAGTCGCTGGTCACCCGCCTCGCCGGACTCGAGGCCACCGGCCGCGTGGTGCTGGTGGTGGAAAACGCCACCGAGGCGCTGTACCTGGCCGCGCGCAACGTGCCGTACGTGCACGTCGTCGACGTGGCCGCGATGGACCCCGTCAGCCTGGTCGGCGCGGACCGCGTCATCATGACCGTCGAGTCGGTCAAGCGCATCGAGGAGTGGCTGGCATGAACGAACGTCTCCTGACCATCCTGAAGGCGCCGCACGTCTCCGAGAAGAGCGCGCGCCTGCAGGAGATCAACCAGTACGTGTTCGAGGTGTCGCCGACCGCGACCAAGGCCGACGTGAAGGCTGCCGTGCAGGAACTCTTCAGCGTCGACGTGGCGTCGGTCAACCTGGTGAACCAGAAGGGCAAGGCCCGCGCATTCCGTTCCCGCGCCGGTGTCCGCAGCAACAAGCGCAAGGCCTACGTGCGCCTGGCCGATGGCCAGGCCATCGACGTCACGGCCAAGGCCTGAGGTAACCGACCATGGCACTGATCACCGTAAAACCCACTTCCGCCGGTCGTCGCGCCGTCGTGCGCGTCGTCACCCCGGGCCTGCACAAGGGAGCGCCGTACGCGCCGCTCACCGAGGCGCAGTCGCGCACCGGTGGCCGCAACCACTACGGCCGCATCACCACGCGGCACACTGGCGGTGGCTCCAAGCAGCACTACCGCATCATCGACTTCAAGCGCGACAAGGAAGGCATTCCCTGCCGCATCGAGCGGATCGAGTATGATCCCAACCGCACCGCGCACATCGCGCTGCTGTGCTTCGTCGATGGCGAGCGCCGCTACATCATCTCGCCCAAGGGCGCGAAGGTGGGCGACCAGCTGATGTCCGGCCGCGATGCGCCGATCCGCGTCGGCAATTCGCTGCCGCTGCGCAACATCCCGATCGGCTCGACCGTGCATTGCATCGAGATGAAGCCCGGCAAGGGTGCGCAGATGGCGCGCTCGGCCGGCGCCTCGGCGCAGCTGGTGGCGCGCGAACAGGGTTACGCGACCCTGCGCCTGCGTTCGGGCGAGATGCGCAAGGTTCCGGCCGAATGCCGGGCCACCATCGGCGAGGTCGGCAATTCCGAGCACAACCTCGAGAAGCTCGGCAAGGCCGGCGCCAGCCGCTGGCGCGGCGTGCGCCCGACGGTGCGCGGCGCGGCGATGAATCCGGTCGACCACCCGCACGGTGGCGGCGAGGCCAAGGCCGGCCAGGGCAACCCGCATCCGGTGTCCCCGTGGGGCCAGCCGTCGAAGGGTTACAAGACTCGCAAGAACAAGCGCACGACGAAGTTCATCGTCCGCGACCGCAGGGGTTGATCAAAGCCATGCCTCGTTCACTCAAGAAGGGACCGTTCGTCGACCACCACCTGATGAAGAAGGTGGAAACGGCGAGCGCAGCAAACAACAAGCGGCCGATCAAGACCTGGTCGCGCCGTTCGATGATCGTGCCGGAGATGGTCGGGCTGACGCTCGCCATCCACAACGGCCGCCAGCACGTGCCCGTGCTCGTCAACGAGAACATGGTGGGCCACAAGCTCGGCGAGTTCGCGGTGACCCGCACGTTCAAGGGCCATTCCGGCGACAAGAAGGCCGCTGAGGCCAGGAAGTGAGCACGATGGAAGCGAAGGCGATCCTGCGCAGCGCGCGCATTTCCCCGCAGAAGGCCCGCCTGGTCGCCGACCAGGTGCGCGGACTTGCGGTCGACCGGGCAACCAACCTGCTCGCGTTCAGCGACAAGAAGGCGGCGCACCTGATCCGCAAGGTGCTGCTGTCGGCGGTCGCCAACGCCGAGAACAACCTCGGCGCGGACGTGGACGAGCTCAAGGTCTCGCGCATCTTCGTCGACGAGGCTCCCACCCTCAAGCGCATGCATGCACGCGCCAAGGGCCGCGGTTCCCGCATCACCAAGCGCAACAGCCACATCACCGTGGTCGTTGGCGAATAAGGTACAGGACGGCAACGATGGGTCACAAAGTTCATCCCACGGGCATCCGCCTCGGCATCAGCAAGGACTGGAACTCCAAATGGTTCGCCGGCAAGCGCGACTACGCCCAGTACCTCGGCGCCGACCTCAAGGTGCGTGAGCTGCTGAAGAAGAAGCTGGCGCAGGCGGGCATCTCGAAGATCCTGATCGAGCGACCGGCGAAGACCGCGCGCGTGACGATCCACACCGCCCGCCCGGGCGTGGTGATCGGCAAGAAGGGCGAGGACATCGAGAAGCTGCGCAAGGAAGTGTCGCAGGTGATGGGCGTTCCGGCCCACATCAACGTGACCGAAGTGCGCAAGCCCGAGCTCGACGCGCAGCTGGTGGCCGAGTCCATCGCGCAGCAGCTCGAGCGCCGCATCATGTTCCGCCGCGCGATGAAGCGCTCGGTGCAGAACGCGATGCGCCTGGGTGCGCTGGGAATCAAGGTGAACGTCGGTGGCCGCCTCAACGGCGCGGAGATCGCCCGTTCGGAGTGGTACCGCGAAGGACGCGTGCCGTTGCACACGCTGCGCGCCGACATCGATTACGGCTTCGCCGAGGCGAAGACGACGTACGGGATCATCGGCGTGAAGGTGTGGGTCTACAAGGGCGAGATCTTCGACCTGCATGCGTCGCAGCAGGAAGCCAAGGCCGAGGCGGCGGAAGAACGCCCGCAGCGCCGGGCGCCTGCCAAGGCCTGACAAGGGCGCGGCCATCGCGGCCGCGTCGTGACCCCGCGGCCAGGACGGTCGCGGGACAGCCCAATCGAGGAGTGCGGCCGGGACGACCGCTTATTGACTCTCGCGACCCGGACGGTCGCCAAGGAAATCAACCATGCTGCAACCCAAGCGAACCAAATACCGCAAGGTCCAGAAATCGCGCAACCGCGGCCTGGCCTATGTCTCCAACAAGGTCAGCTTCGGCGAGTTCGGGCTGCGTGCGACCACGCACGGGCACCTGACCGCGCGCCAGATCGAGGCGGCGCGCCGCTGCATCACGCGCTACGTCAAGCGCGGCGGCAAGCTGTGGATCCGCGTGTTCCCGGACAAGCCGATCTCGAAGAAGCCGATCGAGGTCCGCATGGGCAACGGCAAGGGCAACGTCGAGTTCTGGGTCGCGCCGATCCAGCCCGGCCGCATGCTCTACGAGATCGAAGGCATTGCCGAAACCGAGGCGCGCGAGGCATTCCGCCTGGCTGCCGCCAAGTTGTCGGTGCAGACCCAATTCGTTGCCCGGACGGTGCTGTGATGGACATCAACGAACTTCGCCAGAAGGACGAGCGGCAGCTCGGCGAGCACCTGCTCGAACTGCGCCGCGAACAGTTCAACCTGCGCATGCAGAAGGGCTCCGGCCAGCTCACGCAGACCCACCAGTTCGGCCGTGTGCGCCGCGAGATCGCGCAGGTGAAGCACCTGCTCGGCCTGAAGAAGCAGGGACAGTGAAATGAGCGAGAACGAGAAGATCCAGCGCACGCTCGAGGGCCGCGTGGTCAGCAACAAGATGGCGCGGACCGTCACCGTCCTGCTGGAGCGGCAGGTGCAGCACCCGCTCTACGGCAAGATCGTGCGCCGTTCGACCAAGGTGCATGCACACGACGAGGCGGGCGAGTGCCGCGAAGGCGACATCGTCCGCATCGCGGAGTGCCGCCCCATGTCGAAGACCAAGAACTGGCGCGTCGTGAAAGTCGTCACGCGCGCCGAAGCCTGAGCGTGGATGAGCGGAAGGAGCGAGTGACATGATCCAGATGCAGACCACGCTGGCCGCGGCGGACAACAGCGGCGCACGGGAACTGATGTGCATCAAGGTGCTGGGCGGCTCCAAGCGCCGCTACGCGCAGATCGGCGACGTGATCAAGGTGTCGGTGCGGGAAGCGATCCCGCGCGGCAAGGTGAAGAAGGGTGAAGTCTACGACGCGGTGGTGGTGCGTACCCGCAAGGGCGTGCGTCGCCCGGACGGGTCGCTGATCCGCTTCGATGGCAACGCGGCCGTGCTGCTCAACAACAAGCTCGAGCCGATCGGCACGCGCATCTTCGGACCGGTGACGCGCGAGCTGCGCAGCGAACGGTTCATGAAGATCGTTTCGCTCGCGCCGGAAGTGCTGTAGGGAAGGGAATCGGGAACCGGGAACGGAAGCGCCCGGTTTCACTGTTCCGGCCAGTGCCGGAATCCATTTTGGCCACGGGCGAGGGTTCGCGCGGGGCCGGGCTTGAAGAGACTGCATTATGAACCGCATCAAGAAGGGCGACCAGGTACTCGTGATCGCCGGCAAGAACAAGGGGCAGCGGGGCGAAGTCATGCGCGTGACGGGTGATTCCGTGTTCGTGCAGAACATCAACCTGGTCAAGCGCCACACGAAGCCGAACCCGCAGGCCAACCAGCCCGGTGGCATCGTCGAGCGCGAAGCCGCCATCCATATTTCCAACGTGATGCTGTTCAACTCTGCGACCGGCAGGGGCGAACGCGTGGGTTACCGGACGCTCGAGGACGGGCGCAAGGTCCGCGTGTTCAGGCCGTCCGGCGAAGTGGTTGACGCCTGAGGCTGCCGTGATGACGACGCGTCTTGAAAAGATCTACAAAGAACAGGTTACGCCGAAGCTGGTCGAGCGTTTCGGCTACGCCAATCCGATGCAGGTGCCGCGCCTGACCAAGATCACGCTCAACATGGGCGTGGGCGAGGCCGTGGGCAACAAGAAGATCCTCGAGAACGCCGTCGGGGACATGGCGAAGATTGCCGGCCAGAAGCCGATCGTGACGCTGTCGCGGAAGGCGCATGCGACGTTCAAGATCCGCGAGAACTGGCCGATCGGCTGCAAGGTCACCCTGCGCCGCGGTCGCATGTACGAGTTCCTCGATCGCCTGATCAACATCTCGCTGCCGCGGGTGCGCGATTTCCGCGGCATTTCCGGCCGCTCCTTCGACGGCCGCGGCAACTTCAACATGGGCCTGAAGGAACAGATCATCTTCCCCGAGATCGACTTCGACCAGATCGACGCGCTGCGCGGCATGGACATCGCGATCACCACGACCGCGCGCACGGACGAGGAAGCCAAGGCCCTGCTCGAGGCGTTCCGCTTCCCGTTCCGCAACTGACGTTGCCGTCGCCGGGCACCCGGCGGCAGGGGATCCCGAGAGGCTCCCGCTTACCACCTTCCGAGGACAGAACAGATGGCCAAGCGTTCCATGATCAACCGCGAGACCAAGCGCGAGAAGCTCGTCAAGCGCCATGCGACGAAGCGCGCGCAGCTCAAGGAGATCGTCTCCAGCGGCACCGCGTCGTACGACGAGAAGCTCGACGCGATGGTCAAGCTGCAGAAGATGCCGCGCGACGCGAGCCCCTCGCGCCAGCGCAACCGTTGCGCCATGACGGGCCGGCCGCGGGGCGTCTACGCCAAGTTCGGCCTGGCACGCAACAAGCTGCGCGAGGCGACCATGCGCGGCGACGTGCCTGGCCTGCGCAAGGCGAGCTGGTAGCAAGCCAGGGACCGGTGGCGCGGGATCGGGTATCCCGGCCTCCCGTCTTCCCGTCCCACACTCCGTATTTCCGGATATCGATGCTGCAAGAGGATTCGAAAAATGAGCATGACTGATCCCATCGCCGACATGTTTACGCGCATCCGCAATGCGCAGGCCATGGGCAAGCGCACCGTGAAGATGCCCGCCTCGCGCGTGAAGCAGGCCATTGCCGGCCTGCTGAAGGACGAGGGTTACATCGCCGACGCCCAGACCACCGGCAGCGAGGCAAAGCCCACGCTCGAGATCGCGCTGAAGTACCACCTCGGCAAGCCGGTCATCGAGCGCATCGAGCGCATCAGCCGCTCGGGCCTGCGCGTGTACCGCGGCAAGGCGGAACTTCCCCGGATCCTCAATGGCCTGGGCATTTCCATCGTTTCCACCTCCTCCGGAATCATGACCGACGCACAGGCCCGCCAGAAGGGCCTTGGTGGCGAGGTCATCGGTCTGGTGGCCTGACGTTCCGGGAGGATCGAATGTCACGTGTAGCGAAGAAGCCGGTTGCCCTGCCCAAGGGCGTCGAATGCAAGGTGTCGCCCGAGGCGATCTCCGTGAAGGGTCCCAAGGGCAGCCTCGCGCTGGCCATGCCGGCCGGCGTCACGGCCGAAGTCACCGATGGCGAGGTGCGCATGGGCGCCGGCAAGCCGGAGGACGTCAAGCTGGCGGGAACCGTGCGCGCGCTGGTGGCCAACATGGTGCAGGGCGTCAGCGAGGGGTACCAGCGCAAGCTCGAGCTCGTCGGCGTCGGCTATCGCGCCGCGCTGCAGGGGCGCGACCTCAACCTGACCCTGGGTTTCTCCCATCCGGTGCTGTTCAAGGCGCCCGAGGGCGTCACGATCGAGGTTCCGGCTCAGACCGAGATCCTGGTCAAGGGCACCGACAAGCAGCAGGTCGGCGAAGTGGCGGCGAAGATCCGCGCGTTCCGCCCACCCGAGCCCTACAAAGGCAAGGGCGTGCGTTATGCCGGCGAAAAGATCACCCTCAAGGAAGCCAAGAAGGCATAGTGCGGCTCCCCGCAGGAGGCCGGCCAGCCATGGCCGGGCTCCCGGACGAGAGCAGCCGATCCGCTTCCCCTAGATGAGTCCGGCCCGGATGGCCGGTCTTCCGGTCCAGGCGGGACCACTGGAGAGACCCGTGGAAAAGAACATCGCAAGACTTCGCCGCGCCAAGAGCACGCGTGCGCACATCCGTTCGCTCGGCGTTCCTCGCCTGAGCGTGCACCGCAGTTCGCAGCATATCTATGCGCAGGTGCAGAGCGCGGAAGGCGACCGCGTGATCGCCGCCGCCTCGACCGTGCAGAAGGCGATTGCCGAGGGGCTGAAGGGCACCAAGAACAAGGCCGCCGCCGCCGCGGTCGGCAAGGCGGTGGCCGAGCTGGCGCTGAAGGCGGGCATCGACAAGGTGGCGTTCGACCGCTCCGGCTTCCGCTACCACGGCCGCGTGAAGGCACTGGCCGAAGCGGCGCGCGAAGCGGGTTTGAAGTTCTGACAGCAGGAAACAGGGAACAGGGAGTGGCAAGGCCATGGCCTTGCGCGTTGCGCACCATTGTCCCTTTCCCCGTTCCCGCCAGTAACACACAACGACAAGCGGCATTGCCGCAAGCAGAAGTCCGCACCCTCTGGGGCGGCATGACAGGTGACGCATGGCAACGATGAACGAACGCGAGAACAGCGATGGCTTCCTCGAGAAGCTGATCGCCGTGAACCGGGTGGCCAAGACCGTCAAGGGCGGCCGCCAGATGAGCTTCACCGCGCTGACCGTGGTCGGCGACGGCGATGGCCGGGTCGGATTCGGCTACGGCAAGGCGCGCGAGGTCCCGGTGGCGATCTCCAAGGCGATGGAGCGTGCGCGCAAGGGCATGGTCCAGATCCAGCTCAACAACGGCACGCTGTTCCACGCCGTCAAGGCGAACCACGGCGCGGCCAAGGTCTACATGCAGCCGGCCTCCGAAGGTACCGGCGTGATCGCGGGCGGCGCCATGCGCGCCGTGCTGGAGGTGGTCGGGGTGAAGAACGTGCTGGCCAAGGCGGTCGGTTCGCGCAACCCGATCAACCTGGTGCGCGCGACGATCAACGGCCTGCAGGCGATGGTTTCACCGGAGCGCATCGCGTCCAAGCGCGGCAAGACGGTCGACGAGGTGATGGGAAATGGCTGACACCAACGCGAACACGGGCAAGACCATCCGCGTCCGCCTGTACAAGAGCATCAACGGGTGCCAGGCGCGCCATCGCACGAGCGTGCGCGCGCTGGGACTGCGCAAGCTCAATGACGTGCGCGAGCTCAAGGACTCGCCATCCGTACGCGGCCTGATCAACCAGGTCAGCTACCTGGTCCGCGTCGAGTAAGACGCGTACTGCACGCCGCCCCTTTCAGGAGTCAGATCCATGCGTCTCAACACTCTCAAGCCCGCCACCGGCGCCCGCAAGGACAGCGCGCGCGTGGGTCGCGGCATCGGTTCGGGCCTTGGCAAGACCGCCGGCCGCGGCCACAAGGGCCAGTTCGCGCGTTCCGGCAAGGGCAAGGTGAAGGCCGGGTTCGAAGGCGGCCAGATGCCGCTGCAGCGCCGCCTGCCCAAGGTCGGCTTCCGTTCGCGCTCGGCGCATGAAGTCAGCGAAGTGCTGCTGTACAAGCTCGATTCGGTCAAGGCCGACACGATCGATTTCGCCGCGCTGGTCGCAGCCGGGCTGGTCGAGAAGCGCGCCAGCCGCGCCAAGGTCGTCCTGAAGGGGTCGATCACGCGGGCGGTGAAGCTCAGCGGCATCGCCGCCACGGCCGGTGCGAAGGCCGCCATCGAGGCTGCCGGCGGCAGCGTGGAGTAGGCGCGTGGCCCTGCAATCCAGTCCGCTCGCCTCGCTCGGCAAGCTCACCGAACTCAAGCAGCGCCTGCTGTTCGTGGTCGGTGCACTGATCGTGTTCCGGCTGGGCTCGTTCATCCCCCTCCCGGGCATCAACCCGGAGGAAATGGCTCGCCGGGTGGAGCAGGGCGGCGGCCTGCTGGACATGTTCAACATGTTCTCCGGCGGCGCGCTCGAACGCATGTCGGTGTTCGCCCTCAGCGTCATCCCCTACATCTCCGCGTCCATCATCGTGCAGATGTTCGGTGCGGTGATCCCGAGCTGGCAGGCGCTGCGCAAGGAGGGCGAGTCGGGACGGCGCAAGCTGACCGCCTATACCCGCTACGGCACGCTGGCGCTTGGCCTGTTCCAGTCCTTCGGCGTCGCCACGATGCTGCAGGCGCAGACCGGCATCGTCTACGCGCCGGGGCCGAGCTTCGTCCTGACCACCGTGGTGGGCCTGACCGCCGGAACCATGTTCCTGATGTGGCTGGGCGAGCAGATGACCGAGCGCGGCATCGGCAACGGCATCTCGCTGCTGATCTTCGCCGGCATCGTGGCCGGCCTGCCGGCCGCCGTGGTGCATACGCTCGGCATGGCGCAGACCGGCGAGCTGCCGATCCTGCGGGTGCTGATCATCTTCGCCCTCGTGCTGGCGGTGACCGCGTTCGTGGTGTTCATGGAGTCCGGCCAGCGCCGGATCACGGTGAACTACGCGCGGCGCCAGGGCGGCGCCGGCAAGGCATACATGAACCAGAGTTCGCACCTGCCGCTGAAGATCAACATGTCGGGCGTGATCCCGCCGATCTTCGCCTCCTCCCTGCTGATGTTCCCGGCGACGGCGGCGACCTGGTTCAACGATTCCAGCGAGATCCACTGGCTGCAGGTGCTGACCGCCTCGCTCGGGCCGGGCGAGCCGCTGCACATGCTGATCTACGGCCTGCTGATTGCCGTGTTCGCGTACTTCTACACCGCGCTCACGTTCAACTCGCAGGAAACCGCCGACAACCTGAAGCGTTCCGGCGCGCTGATCCCGGGCCTGCGCCCGGGCAAGGCGACGGCCGACTACATCGATGGCGTGCTGACCCGCCTGACCGGCGCCGGCGCCCTCTACTTGGTGGCGGTCTGCCTCATCCCGGACATCCTGCGAAACGCGTGGCACGTGCCGTTCTATTTCGGCGGCACCTCGCTGCTGATCGTGGTGGTGGTGGTGATGGACTTCACGGCGCAGATCCAGGCCCACCTGGTCTCGCACCAGTACGAAAGCCTGCTCAAGAAGGCCAACCTGCGCGGCCGCTGAGGCCGCCGCGGCGCGGCGTGGCAACCCGGCCAGGACGGCCGGGACGCGGTACCGGCACGCAAGTGCCTGCAAGCCATCGGGAACGGCCTCGCGCCGGCCCGCAGGCTTGCCGGACGATCCCGCGGGAAACGGGCTCGTCCACCAGCGCCGAGCGCGACCGTTCCGGGGGCAAGCAGGGGTTCCCCGGAAACGGCATTCCCGATATAATGTCGAGTTTCCTGCGCTTTCATGTAGTTCCCGGAGATCATCAAGCATGGCACGCATCGCGGGCGTCAACCTGCCGGTCCAGAAGCACGTCGTCATCGGCCTGCAGAGCATTTTCGGTGTCGGCCGTTCGCGGGCGCGCAAGGTCTGCGTCGACGCGGGCGTCGACCCGGCCGCCAAGATCAAGGACCTCACCGAGGCCGAAGTGGACCGCATCCGCCAGGAAATCGGCCGGTTCAGCGTCGAGGGCGACCTGCGACGCGAGGTCGGCATGTCGATCAAGCGCCTGATCGACCTCGGCACCTATCGTGGCCTGCGCCACCGCCGCGGCCTGCCGCTGCGCGGCCAGCGCACGCGCACGAACGCGCGTACCCGCAAGGGCCCGCGTCGCGCGATCAGGAAATAACACGGGATCGCCGGCCATGCGCCGGCGGCGCCCGGCCGGCCATGCCGGCGGGCAACCCCGGCCGGCCATGGTGGCCGGCTTCACCCGGCCAGGACGGCCACACAGGACAATCGAGGACACCCCGGACCCATGAGCAAGCCGGTTGCAGCCAAGGCAAAGAAGAAGACCAAGCGCGTGGTGACGGACGCCGTCGCCCACGTGCAGGCGTCGTTCAACAACACGGTGGTCACCATCACCGATCGGCAGGGCAACGCCCTGTCGTGGGCGACGGCCGGCGGCGCGGGCTTCCGTGGCTCGCGCAAGTCGACGCCGTTCGCGGCGCAGGTCGCTGCCGACAAGGCGGCGCGCGTCGCCGCCGACTACGGCGTCAAGACGGTCGAGGTGCGCATCAAGGGTCCCGGCCCGGGGCGCGAATCGGCGGTGCGTTCGCTGAACAACGCGGGCTTCAAGGTCACCAACATCATCGACGTGACGCCCATCCCGCACAACGGATGCCGGCCGCCGAAGAAGCGTCGCGTCTAGACAGGCACGCGCTCGCATTGCACGCCCCGATCCGGCGCTGATGGCCGGACCACACGAGAAGAGATACCCACGATGGCCCGTTATATTGGACCCACCTGCAAGCTCGCACGCCGCGAGGGCGCAGACCTCAGCCTCAAGAGCCCCGCGCGTGCGCTCGATTCCAAGTGCAAGCTCGAGCAGAAGCCGGGGCAGCACGGTGCCGCCAGCGGTGCCAAGCGCAGCCGCCTGTCGGACTACGGCGTGCAGCTGCGCGAGAAGCAGAAGGTCAAGCGCATCTATGGCCTGCTCGAGCGCCAGTTCCGCTCCTATTACCAGAAGGCCACCGGCCAGAAGGGCAATGCCGGCGAGAACCTCCTGCGCATGCTCGAGTCGCGCCTGGACAACGTCGTGTACCGGATGGGCTTCGCCGTCACGCGTGCGCAGGCCCGCCAGCTGGTGTCGCACGCCGCGGTGCGCGTCAACGGCAAGAAGGTGAACCTGCCCTCCTACCAGGTGCGCCCGGGCGACGAAGTCGCGCTGAGCGAGCGTGCCAAGGCGCAGCTGCGGGTGCAGGAGTCGCTCACCGTGGCGCAGGAAATGGACCTCGTGCCGGCCTGGATCGAGGTCGATGCGAAGAAGGCGAGCGGCCTGCTCAAGGCGCTGCCGGAGCGTTCGGACCTGCCCTCGGACATCAACGAGAGCCTGATCATCGAGCTGTACTCGAAGTAACGGCGTCGCTGCCACTGGTTTTCCCTGGCTGCAACACCACCTGAGGGATCCGCACGATCCCTGGAGTCAACGTCTTATGGCGGTATCTTCCACCAATGTGCTGCGTCCGCGTGGCATCCATGTCGAGCGCCTCGGCGCCAATCGCGCGCGTGTCGTGGTCGAACCGCTGGAACGCGGGTTCGGCCACACGCTGGGCAACGCCCTGCGCCGCGTGCTGCTGTCCTCCATCCCCGGCAGCGCCATCGTCGAGGTCGAGATCGACGGCGTGCTGCACGAATACACCTCGCTCGAGGGCCTGCAGGAGGACGTCATCGAGGTGCTGCTCAACCTCAAGGACGTCGCCATCCGCATGCACGGCCATGACGAGACCACCCTCACGCTCAGCCGCAAGGGCAAGGGCGTGGTGACGGCGGGCGACATCAAGGTCGACCATTCGGTCGAGATCGTCAACCCCGACCACGTCATCTGCCACCTGACCAAGGACATCACGCTCAACATGCGCCTCAAGGTGGCGCGGGGCGTGGGTTACCAGCCGGCGACCGCGCGGCGCCTGCCCGACGAGGAAGCGCGCCCGATCGGCCGCCTGCAGCTGGACGCCTCGTTCTGCCCCGTCCGCCGCGTCGCCTACAACGTCGACAGCGCCCGCCTCGAGCAGCGCACCGACCTCGACAAGCTGGTGCTCGACGTCGAGACCAACGGCGCGATCGACGCCGAGGAAGCGGTGCGCAACGCCGCCGAGATCCTGCAGGACCAGATCAGCGTGTTCGGCGACTTCACCCGTCGCGAAAGCGCCGATGCCAAAGCCGACAAGAGCGGCGTGGATCCGGTGCTGTTGCGCCCGATCGACGACCTCGAGCTGACCGTGCGCTCGGCCAACTGCCTCAAGGCCGAGAGCATCTACTACATCGGCGACCTGGTGCAGAAGACCGAAGTGGAGCTGCTGAAGACGCCGAACCTGGGCAAGAAGTCGCTCACCGAGATCAAGGACGTGCTGTACCAGCGCGGCCTGCAGCTCGGCATGAAGCTGGAAAGCTGGCCGCCGCCGGGCCTCGTGCACGGCATGCAGCTGGGGTAAGGGCCGGGAATCGGGAATGGGGATTGGGGAATGGCAACGCCTTGCCCGCCCCGGATCCGGTTCCAGCCACGCAGGCATCGGATCGCGGAACACGGCTCCTGGCCATGTCCCTGTTCCGGGCTACAGAAAAAGCGGGTAACCGCGGGATGCCGGACACAGGTGCCGGCATCTCATAACGACAGATGAAGAGGATTTCCCCATGCGTCACCAGAAAGCCGGACGCAAGTTCAGCCGCACCAGCAGCCATCGCGAAGCGATGTTCAAGAACATGGCCGCGTCGCTGTTCAAGCACGAACTGATCCGCACCACGTTGCCGAAGGCGAAGGAACTGCGCCGCGTCGCCGAGCCGCTGATCACGCTGGCCAAGACCGACGGCGTCGCCAACCGCCGCCTTGCCTTCGCGCGCCTGCGCGACAAGGAAGCGGTGGGCAAGCTGTTCGTCGAACTCGGCCCGCGCTACCGCGAGCGCAAGGGTGGTTACCTGCGCCTCCTGAAGTGCGGTTTCCGCGTCGGCGACAATGCGCCGATGGCGTACGTCGAACTGGTCGACCGCCCGCGTCCGCAGGCGGAAGGCGACGAGGACTGACCCGCCGCGCCACGCGCACAAAAACCCCGGCATGCCCGGGGTTTTTTATTGCTGCGTTTCGCGTACCGTGCACGGGCGGTAGACTGCCTGGATACCTCCAAGCGAGTGCCTCGATGAATGCCAACCCTTTCGCATGGCCGTTTCGTTTGCAGTTCGCCCTGGGCGCAGTGATCTGCTTCGGCCTGGTCCTGTTCGCGTGGCTCGTCCTGGAAAGGCATATGGGCATCATCCCGTGCCCCAAGTGCATGTTCCAGCGCGGTGCGTTCGTCGGCATGGGCGTGTTCTTCGCGCTCGGTGCGCTGCATTCGCCCGGGGCCGCAGGCCGGCGCGTCTATGCGTTGCTGGTGGGTTTGTTCGCGGTCGTCGGAGCGACGATCGCGGTACAGCACCTGTGGATGCAGGCCAATCCCCCCGATCCTCTGATGGGCGGTTGCGGCATGGACTTCTACACGTTGTTCGACAATCGCTTTCCGCTGTCGCAGGCGATCAGGAAAGCCTTCATGGCATCCGGTGATTGCAGCGACAGCAGCTGGACCTTTCTTGGATTGACCATGCCGGGCTGGACGCTGGTCTGCTATATCCTGCTTGGAGGCGGTGCCCTGCTGGCCGGCTGGCGCCGGCGGGTCGCGGCACCCTGACCGCGCGACGCCCGGGACGTCCTGGAGCCGGATGATGGTGGCGAGGCCAACGACCGGCAGCGCGGTACCCGTGCGCGAGGCGGTCGACTGGGCGCCGTCGTCCTGGCGCGCACGCCCGCGCCAGCAGCAGCCGGCCTATGCCGACGAGGGCGAACTGGCGCAGGCGCTGCGCCAGCTGAGCGAACTGCCGCCACTGGTCACCTCGTGGGAGGTCCTCGCCCTCAAGCGCCTGCTGGCCGACGCCGCCGAGGGCCGCCGCTTCCTGCTGCAGGGGGGCGATTGCGCGGAAAGCTTCGATGACTGCACCTCGCCGCTGATCTCCAACCGGCTGAAGGTGATGCTGCAGATGAGCCTCGTGCTGGTGCAGGGGCTCAAGCTCCCGGTGGTGCGGGTCGGGCGGTTTGCCGGCCAGTACGCCAAGCCGCGCTCGGCCGGTATGGAAACCCGCGCCGGGGTTTCGCTCCCGAGCTATCGCGGCGACCTCGTCAACGACGCCGCCTTCACGGCGGAGGGGCGCCGCGCCGATCCGCAGCGGCTGCTGCGCGGGCATGCCCGTTCGGCCATGACGCTCAACTTCGTGCGTGCGCTGATCGATGGCGGCTTCGCCGACCTCCACCATCCGGAGTACTGGGACCTCGGCTGGGTCGAGCATTCCCCGCTGCAGGAGGAATACCGCCGCATGGTGGATGCGATCGGACATTCGCTGCGCTTCATGGAGACGCTCGCGGGCGAACCGATCGACAGCTTCCAGCGGGTGGACTTCTACACCTCGCACGAGGCGCTGGTGCTCGAGTACGAGCAGGCGCTGACGCGACAGGTGCCGCGCCAGTGGGGCTGGTTCGACCTCTCGACCCACTTCCCCTGGATCGGCATGCGCACGGCGGCAGCCGATGGCGCGCACGTCGAGTTCTGCCGTGGCATCCGCAACCCGGTGGCCGTGAAGATCGGACCCGAGGTCAGCCCCGACCAGCTGCTGCGGCTGGCCGACGTGCTCGATCCGGACCATGAGCCGGGGCGCCTCGCCTTCGTCCACCGCATGGGCGCGGGCCGTCTCGCCAGTGCGCTGCCGCCGCTGCTGGCGGCGGCGAAATCGGCCGGGCGCAAGCCGCTGTGGGTGTGCGACCCGATGCACGGCAATACCGAGACGCTCGCCAACGGGACCAAGACGCGCCGCTTCGAGAACATCCTTTCCGAGCTCGACCAGGCCTTCGACGCGCACCGCGCCGCCGGCACGCGACTCGGCGGTGTGCACCTCGAACTGACCGGCGAGAACGTGACCGAATGCCTCGGCGGGGCTCGCGACCTCGCCGAGTCCGATCTCTGCCGGGCCTACAAGTCGCAGGTGGACCCGCGCCTCAATTACGAGCAGTCGCTGGAAATCGCGATGCGCATCGTGCGCAAGCGCGGCGGCACGCTCGCCGCCGACTGAGTGCGCCAGGTGGCGAGCGGCCGCGCGC
>JAEZQS010000150.1 GCA_023412995.1 Pseudomonadota bacterium | reverse complement strand
GTCCCGGCGTGCGCGACTACCTGGCCGGCGTCGGCACCACCCACCCGGCGCTCGACGGCGTGACCGGCCCGGTCGCCTTCGACGCGAAGGGCGACGCGGTGGGCAAGGCCGTCGTCATCACCACCGTGGGGGCCCGATGAGCGTCGCCCTCCAGCCCGGCCTGCAGCCGGAGATGCAGCCGGAGATGCAGCCGGAGATGCAGCCCGACCCGGCGCCCCGCCCCGCCGGCGGGATCCTCGGCCGCCTCGCCGCGCGCTTCCCGGCGAACCCGCGCATCCGCACCATCCGCGGCCGCCTCGCCCTCGGCTACGGCACCGCGATCCTCCTCGTCGCCGCCGCCGGCGGGACCGCCTTCTGGCTGCTCGAGCGCACCAACGCGCGCAGCAGCGAGGCGGTCACCCTGCTGCGCGACGAGTACGAGGTGGTGCAGCGCACGGTGGCCAGCATCCTCACCGAGTTGGTGGCCGGGATGCGCCACCTGAACACCGGCGCCGCCGCCGACGAGGCGCGCTTCGTCACGATGATGGACGAGGCCGACCAGCAGCACGCGCCCCGCAGCGATCCCGCCGGGGGCGAACAGGACCGTGCTGCTGCCGGCCTTGCCGGTGGCATCGCCGCCATCGACCAGCCGCTGCAACGCGCCGCCCGCCGCCTCGTCGACGCGCCGGGCCGCGGCCGTCAGCTCGCCGCCTTCATGCAGCCCGACGACCAGGCAGGGCGTGGTGGCGCGCTCCGGCGCATCGGCAGTGGTGGCGAACTGGAGGGTCATGGCGGTTCCGACCTTGTGTGGGTGGGGCAGACGCGTGCGGGTACACTGTGGTGCTGGCGGGATGCGCCGGTATCCGGCGCCGCGGCCTGGCTCCGGCCGGCGTCGCACCCGGCGCGGCAACGGGCCCGCGGCAGCCGCCAGTCCACCCGCGTGCACGCGCATGAAGCCATCCATTCTAAGGCAAAGCCCGTTCTCCCTGCGCATCGTCGAGCGCTACCTGCTGCAGGAAATGCTCGGGGCGTTCGTGGCCGCCGGCGTCGTCCTGCTGCTGGTGACCATGGGCGGGGCGGTGGCGGACCTGCTGGCGCGGATCGCCCGCGGGCGCATTCCCGCCGACCTGCTGTTCGTGCTGGTGGGGCTGCGCACGGTCGGCGCGCTGTCGATCCTGCTGCCGCTGGCGGTGCTGATCGGCGTGCTGCTCGCCATCGGCCGGCTCTGGCGCGACAGCGAGATGGCGGTGCTGCAGTCTTCCGGGCTGGCGCCCGCCGGGCTGGTGCGCCTGCTGGGCCTGTTCGTGGTGCCGGTGGCGCTGCTGCTTGCGCTGGTGGCGTTCTGGCTCGCGCCGGCGGCGGACCGCCTGGCCAACCAGCGCGTACTGGAAGCCAACCGCTCCCTGATCGTCGCCGGCCTCGAGCCGGGCCGCTTCGTCGAGCTGCCGGGGCGCGAAGGAGTCATCCACGTCGGCGAGATGTCGGCCGACGGCACCCGCTTCGCGCGCATGTTCATCGAGAGCGAGCGCCCCGACGCGGCGTCGGGCGGCACGCGGCTGGACGTCATCACCGCCACCCACGGCTTCCTCTACCACGATGCCGATGGCAGTGGCCGCTACATCGCGCTGCAGGACGGCTTCCGCGTCGAGGGCACGCTCGGGCAGGACGACTACCGCCTGATGCGTTTCGAACGCAACGACATCCGCCTGCCGGACAACGCGGTGGAAGACGCCGGCGCCGCGTCGCAGCGGAGCGCGTCCACCGCGGCACTGCTGCAGGCAGGTGCCGCCGACCCGGCCGCGCGCGCCGAACTCCACTGGCGCCTCGCCTCGCCGCTGTCGGTGCTGGTGCTGGCGCTGCTGGCGCTGCCGCTGGCGCGGTCCAGCCCGCGCGAGCCGCGCTACGCGCGCCTGCTGCTGGCACTGCTCGCCTGGCTCACCTATTACAACCTGCTGGTGCTAGGGCGCACCTGGATTGCCGAAGGCACGCTGTCGCCCGTTCTCGGCCTGTGGTGGGTGCACCTGCCGGTGGCGGGCCTGGCGGCGTGGATGCTGTGGAACAGCCAGCGGCTGCGCACCACGCGGCGCGCGGCGGGTGCGGCCTGATGCGCTGGCCGGTATTCAAGCGCGTCGACCGGCTGGTGGCGATGGCGGTGCTCGGCACCGTCGCGCTCACCTGGGCGGTGCTGGTGGGGCTGGATGCCTTCCGTACCTTCGTCGGCGAACTCGACGAGGTCGGCCACGGCAATTACACGCTCACCCGCGCCGCCATCTACGTCCTGCTCACCGTGCCGCGGCGCTTCTACGAGATGTTCGGCTACGCCGCCCTGATCGGCGGGCTGCTCGGCCTCGGCGGGCTCGCTGCGAGCGGCGAACTGACCGCGCTGCGTGCCGCCGGGCTGTCGCGCCTGCGCATCTGCGCCTCGGTGGCGCTCGCGCTCGGTGTCCTCACGGCAGGCGTCGCGGTGCTCGGCGAGACCGTCGGGCCGTGGGGCGAGCACCGCGCGCAGGCGCTGGCGCTGGCGGCGCGCTCGGATGACGTCGCGCTGGCGAGCGGCGTGTTGTGGGCGCGCGAAGGCCAGACGGTGATCGGCGCCCGCCACGGCCGCCAGGGCGCCGGCGGCATCGCGCTGGATGGCGTGCGCGTGTTCGAGTTCGACGCCGAGGGGCGCCTGCTTTCGCTGGCGATCGCGGCGCAGGCCGTGCACGGCACCGGTGGCTGGGTGCTGCGCGACGTGCGCCGCACGGTCTTCGGCGAGGACAGCGCCAGCAGCACCCGTGCCGGCGAGATGCACTGGGCCTCGGCACTCGATCCCGGCCTGCTGGCGAGCAGCATCGTCAAGCCGCAGTACCTCGGCCTGGCCGACCTCCGCCAGAACATCGCGGCGCTGGAACGCAGCGGGCAGGATGCCGGCGGGTTCCGCCAGCAGTTCTGGGCGCGGCTGCTGTACCCGGTCGACGTGCTCGTACTGGTGTTCTGCGCGCTGCCATTCGCCTTCGGCGCGCTGCGCAGCGGCGGCCTCGCCAAGCGGCTGTTCCTCGGCATCGTGCTGGCACTCGGGTTCTACTTCCTGCAGCGCGCGGTGGTCAGCCTCGGCGTCGTGTTCGACGTCCATCCGGCGCTCGCCAACCTGGCGCCGCCGCTGCTGCTGGTGGCCGTTGCCAGCCTCTGGTTCCGCCGCCACGCCTGAGAGGGGGCGACGGCGAGGCTGTATGCACGGGATTGGCGCTGCCGGTCCGCAATCGGCGCTCCACCGGTATAGTCCCTGGCTCCCATGCCCGTGTGACGGCCAGCATGCGCAGCAGCAACATCGGCTATCTCCCGGCGGTCGACCACCTGCGTGCCTATGCCGCCCTGCTGGTGCTCGCGTACCACGGGTTGCACGTGTTTTCCCATCGCGCCCGCTTCGGCGGCGAGTTCACCCCGGACCACTGGCTGCAGCCGGGCAACCCGCTGCTGGCGGCGCTGGCCGAGGGGCACACGGCGGTGGCGCTGTTCATGGTGCTGTCCGGATTCATCCTCACCTGCGGTGCACTCGACCGTGCCGTGGACTGGCGCGGGTTCATCCGCAACCGCCTGCTGCGCACCTACCCGCTGTTCCTGCTGCTGGTGTTCGCCGGCATCGCCGCCGTGCCGGAGCAGTTCCAGTGGCTCGCCTTCCTGCAGACGGTCGGCGGGTTCGCCAACCTGCCGGGCGCGCTGTCCACGCCGCCGTTTTCCAGCATGTTGTGGACGATCGCGGTGGAGTGGCAGTTCTACGTGATCTTCCCGCTGCTGCTCGCCGTGGCGAAGCCCGCGTGGAGCGGGCGCATCACCGGGATGGTGCTGGTGCTGGTGGTCGTCCGGGGACTGGCGGTCCTCGCCGGCGGCAGCGCGCGCGACATCGGCTACCTGACCATCCTCGGCCGCCTCGACCAGTTCCTCATCGGCATGTGGGCGGCGTGGTGCTTCCGCCGCCATCCGCTCGGGCGACGGGCGGCAACCGGGCTCGCGATCCTTGCGCTGGCCGCCATGCTGGCCGCGCTGGCGCTCTCCAACCGCGCCGGCGGCTGGCCCACCAGCCCGCCGTGGAAGGTGTTGTGGCCGACCGTCGAGGCCGTCGGCTGGGCCGCCTTCCTGCTCGGCTACGTGCAGTCGGCCAATGCCGCGCGCGGCGCGTGGTCGCGCCTCGTCGCGGCGGTCGGGACGGTGTCCTACTCGATCTACCTGACCCATTTCGTCGTAATCCACACCCTCGCCACGCATGGCTGGCTGCCGTTCGCGAGCGGGCACGTGGTGCGCGACGCCCTGCTCAACACGCTTCTGGTGGCGCTGCCGCCGACCCTGCTGCTGGCGACGCTCACCTACGCGGTCGTGGAGCGGCCGTTCCTGCGCCTGCGCGGGACCTACCACCGCGGGGCAGCGCTCCCCGGAGCGGCCCACGCGGCGCCCTGCACGGCGCCCCGGCGCG
>JAEZQS010000113.1 GCA_023412995.1 Pseudomonadota bacterium | reverse complement strand
GTGTCGCCCTGGACACGCCTGCGCGGCCGCTTCGCCATGGACGCATGCACCTACCGGCCCGAAGTGCAGCACTTCGCGCGGCATTACGCGCGCTGGCCACGCGCCTTCGCCGCCAGCTGGAAGCAGGCGATGCCCTTCCTGCTGCTAGTGCTGGACGAACTGGAGCGGCGCGACCTGCCGGGCGAGTTCGCGCTGCTGCCGTACCTGGAAAGCAACTACCGGCCACTGGCGGGGCGCGGCAATGGCCCGGCGGGCATGTGGCAGATCGTTCCGTCCACCGCGCGCGCGGCCGGGCTCGCGGTCGGCGAGGATTACGACGGGCGCCTCGATGCGCTGGAGTCCACCCGCGCCGCGCTCGACCTGATCGAGCGGTACCAGCGCCAGTTCGCCGACTGGCGCCTGGCCGACATGGCCTTCAGCAGCGGCGAGTACCGCGTGCGCAAGCTGCTCGGCGACCGCGACGCCCGCACGCTCGCGGCGGACGAGCTCTCCCGCCTCGCCTTCGCGCCCGGCACCCACCAGCATCTTGATCGCCTGCTGGCGCTCGCCTGCATCGTCGGACACCCTGCCCGCTTCGGTGTGACCTTGCCCGAGCCGCGACCGCAGGACCGGTTGGCCGCCGTGGTGCTGCAAGGCGGCATGGACCTGCGCGTGGCCGCCAACCTCGCCAACGTCCCGCTCGAGGAGGTGCGTCGCTGGAACGCAGCGTGGCGCGGAAACCGCATGGCCGCGGATTTCGCGCCGCGCCTGCTGCTGCCGGAGACGTCGGTGGCGGACTTCCGGCAAGCCGCTGCCAGCGTGCCGGTGCACCTGTGGGGCGACTGGCGCGAGCAGGTGGCCGGCCGCACCAGCCGCCTGGCCAGCTGGTCGAGCGAAACCGGCGTGCCGGCCACCGTTTTGGCCGTGGCCAACGGACTCGACCCGAAGGAAACCGTATTGCCCGCCACCCGCCTGCTGCTGCCCGGCCACGAACCGCCTGCCCTGCCGAAGGCACGCAGCGACACCGGTCCCCGCTCGCACCGCGTGGTCGCCGGCGACACGCTGTCGGGCATCGCACGTCACTACGGCATTCCCCTGCGCCGCCTGCAGCAGCTCAATCCCGGCACGCGCACGCTGCGCATCGGGCAGCGCGTGGTACTGGAGGAGGAGCAGGGGCTAGGGGCTAGGGGCTAGCTGTTGCGATTCGATAGGTTGTTCATCCGGCTGTGGTGCAGGAAGCTGAGGTTGTCGAGACTTCTGCGTCCGCACCAGGGAGCCGGATGAACATCCATAAGAATGCCCGATTGACCGTCCAAGGTCGAAAAACCCTCGTTGCCCGCATCGTCACCCGAGGCCTGCAAAGTGCCGCTGCCGATGCCGGAATCTCCGAGCGCACGGCTCGCAAATGGCTGGCCCGCTATCGCGCCGAGGGTGAGGCCGGCCTGCTGGATCGCTCCAGTCGCCCGCGTCGAGTGGCGGACGGCGCTGACCACCGAGCAGCAGAACACCGCTGTGGCCCTGCGCGGCGAACGGCTGACGATCCGCGTCGTCGCCGCTCGGCTGGAGCGGCCCGTGTCCACCGTGCGCCGCTGGTTGGCGGGTCAGGGTATGAGCCGCCTGCCGCCGCTCGATCCGCCGCCGCCTGTACGGCGCTACGAACATGCCGCGCCCGGCGACCTGCTGCACCTGGATATCAAGAAGCTCGGGCGCATCGTGCGGCCCGGGCACCGCGTCACCGGCAATCCTCGCGACACCGTCGACGGCGCCGGCTGGGAGTGCGTGCATGTCGCCATCGACGATCACAGCCGGGTCGGCTTCTCGCATGCCTATCCCGACGAGACCGCGGGCTCGGCGATCACGTTCCTGCTTGCGGCGGTCGCCTATTACGCCGGCCTCGGCATCACCATCCAGCGTCTGCTCACCGACAACGGGGCGGCGTATCGCTCCAAAGCCTTCGCCGCCGTGTGCCGCGAGCTGGGTATCAAGCAACGCTTCACGCGGCTCCATACCCCACGCACCAATGGCAAGGCCGAGCGCTTCATCCAGACCGCGTTGCGCGAATGGGCGTACGCCACGACCTATTCCACCAGCGCCGACCGCCAAGCCGCCCTTCAGCCGTGGATGCACCGCTACAATCGTCACCGGCCTCGTTCCGCCCTCGGCTACCTGCCACCCATCAGCCGGATTCCGCGGAACAACGTATCGAACCTCAACAGCCAGGGGCTATGGGCGAGGAGCTGGGGCGACGGAGACGACCTTTCCCGAATTGGACTTTTCTTCGTGTTCTTCGTGTTCTTGGTTCAATCTTTCGCCTTGCCCGCTGCACATGCGCGTGGCGTTGCTTTTCCTTCGCCCCTCGCCCCCGACCCCTCGCCCCAGCCCGCCTGCTGCTAGACTTTGCAGTCCCATCCGCCTCCCGGAGTATCCATGGGCTTCCTGCATGGCAAGCGCGCACTCGTCACCGGCATCCTGAGCCAGCGCTCGATCGCGTGGGGCATCGCCAACGCCATGCACCGCGAGGGCGCGCAGCTCGCCTTCACCTACGTGGACGAGAAGCTGAAGGACCGCGTCGACGAAGCGGCGACCACGTTCGGATCGAACATCGTGCTGCCCTGCGACGTCACCCGGGACGAGGACATCACCGCGCTGTTCGATGCGCTCGGAAAGCACTGGGACGGGCTCGACATCCTGGTCCATTCGATCGGCTTCGCGCCGCGCGAAGCCCTCAGCGGCGAGTTCCTCGAGGGCCTGACGCGCGAGAGCTTCCAGGTCGCGCACGACATCTCCAGCTACAGCCTGGCCGCTCTCTCCAAGGCGGCGCGGCCGCTGATGAAGGGCCGTGGCGGCGCCATCCTGACCCTCACCTACCTCGGCGCCGAGCGCGCGATGGCGAACTACAACGTGATGGGCCTGGCCAAGGCCAGCCTCGAGGCGAACGTGCGCTATCTCGCGTACAACCTCGGCCCGGAAGGCACGCGCGTCAACGCGATATCGGCCGGTCCGATCAAGACGCTCGCCGCGTCCGGCATCTCCAATTTCCGCAAGATGCTGGACCACGTCGAGGAAAACGCGCCGCTGCGCCGCAGCGTCACCATCGACGAGGTCGGCAACGCGGCGGCGTTCCTCTGCTCGGACCTCGCCTCCGGCATCACCGGCGAGATCACCTACGTCGATTCGGGCTACAACACGCTCGGCATCACCGGGCTCTGAGCGGCGCCGCGCCCTGCGCGCGGCCAAACCTCACCGCTGGCCGGCGACCAGCACGCCGCTTTCGACCAGCGCGCACATTGCCTGTACGTCGCGGTCCAGCGCACGGTCGCGGTCGAGGAAGGCCACCCGTTCGCGGATGATGTCGCGTGCACGCGCGACCGCGGCACCGGGCCGGAACGGCGGCGCCGCCGCCAGGTCGGCCGCCAGCGCGCGCAGGTCCTGCTCGAAGGA
>JAEZQS010000365.1 GCA_023412995.1 Pseudomonadota bacterium | reverse complement strand
GCGGCGAGGACTACGACCTGCTCAACGAAGCCCGCGACGCCCGCGACGCCCGCGACGAGGTGATCGCCGTCGACGCCTTCACGCCGGAGGTGTACCGGACGCTGCATTGAAGCGGAGGCGAGGGGTGTGCTGGTCTAATTTTCGTGGACACCTCAATAGGGGATGATCATCCCCCACGAGGAATCCACAAGACATGTCACCGCGAACCCGCCGCTGGCTGGCGCAGTACGACGCCGAGCAAGCCGGCCAGCCCGGTGAAGGCAAGCCGCTGACGCCCGAGCAGGAACGCATCCGTGCGCTGGAACGGGAGAACCAGCGCCTGCGCGAGGATGTGTCGATCCTAAAAAAAGCCTCGGCCTTCTTCGCCCGGGAACTGAAGTGATCCAGCGGATGATCACTGGATGGGAGGAGAAGGCCCACACCGCGAGGCTTTGCCGGTTGCTGGGCGTGAGCCGCTCGGGCGTGTATGCGTCAGTCCGGCGCCGACACGTGCCGCGCGGGTGCGGGCTGAGCGCACCCCTGCGAGCCGCCTTCGAGGCCGGTGGCAGCACCTACGGCAGCCGCCGGCTGAGTGCGAGCCTGAAGGCGCAGGGCCTGCCTGCGGGGCGCCAGCGGGTCCGCCGGCTGATGAAGCAGAACGGGCTCAAGACGCGCTGGAGGCGCAAGTTCGTGCACACCGCCGACAGCCGGCACGACCTGCCGATCGCCGCCAACGTCCTCGATCGGCGCTTCAACCCCACCGCACCGGACCGCGCCTGGGCCGCGGAGATCACCTACATCCGGACCGGGCGTGGCTGGCTCTACCTGGCCGCCGTGCTGGACCTGTACTCGCGCAAGATCGTCGGTTGGGCCATGGCGCCTGTCATGGCCGCCGAGCTGGTGTGCACGGCCCTGCAGCGGGCGATTGCCTTGCGCCAGCCCAAGCCCGGGCTGATCGTGCATACCGACCGCGGCAGCCAGTACGCCAGCCAGCTCCACCGCGATCTGCTCACTCGCCACCAGCTCGTTCCCAGCATGAGCCGCAAGGGCAACTGCTGGGACAACGCGGTGATGGAACGCTTCTTCCTGAATCTCAAGATGGAGCGCGTCGTGCAGCGCCGCTACGCCAATCCTGCCGAGGCCATCACCGACATCACCCACTACATCGTCGGCTTCTACAACACCCACCGGCTGCACTCCACCCTCGGCTACCAGTCACCCGCCGACTACGAAAAGGCAGCCGCCTGAAATCCCCTATCCCGGTGTCCACAAAAACTTGACCACGACAGAGCGAGGGCTCGTCTCTGGGCTCTTCAGCTACCTGCGTGTACACGCATCGGGTCAAGGCTCTGGGCCTTCTTCCCTGGTTCTTCTTCGTGTGCTCTGTGTGCTTCGTGTTTCAAGCTTGCGCTTGTACGCTTTTTTCTCGCCCCTCGCCCCTCGCCCCTCCCCCCTCGCCCCTTGCGGCTCAGCTGCCGCCGACCGGATCCACCAGGCGGATGATCGGGTTTTCGTGGGTGCTGACGAGATTGCGTCCACGTGACTTGGAGCGGTAGAGCGCGGCGTCGGCGCGCTCGATCAGGTCTTCGGGGGTGGCGATGTCCGTGCACAGGGCGGCAATGCCGACGCTGAGGGTGATCCCGATCCGCGTGCCCGACACCAGCAGCGGCATCTCCTCCACCCGGCTGCGGATGCGCTCGGCGACCACCTCGGCGTTGGGCGCGGCGGCGCCCGGCAGCACGACCAGGAACTCCTCGCCGCCGTAGCGGCCCAGCGCATCCCCCTGGCGCAGCTCACTGGAAATCGGACCGACGACGGCGCGCAGGCACTGGTCGCCGGCGCGGTGACCGTAGCTGTCGTTGATGCGCTTGAAGTGGTCGAGGTCGATGAACAGCAGCGCCAGCGGCAAGTCCGACTCGCGTGCTTCCAGGAAGGCCGCGCGCAGGCGCGCCAGGATGGCTCGGCGGTTGAGCACGCCGGTCAGCACGTCGTGCTCGGCGAGCCGGTGCGCGACATCGCGCTCGTGGCGGATCGACAGCGTGTGGTCGGTGAGACCGAAGGACAGCACCACGCTCGCATAGGCGAAGGCGGCCGGCAGGGCGAACTCCAGCCACTGCGGCAACGGCCAGTGCAGCACCAGCTGCAGCGTGCGCACGATGATGAAGAGCAGGCCCGGCACCCACGCGCACAGGTAGAAGCCGCCGCGGCGACCACCCACCTGCCACGCCAGCAGCCCGGCGACCAGCAGCATGGGCGCGATCAGCAGCAGCAGGATCGAGAGGGCGTCCTCGATCCACAGGCCGGGCAGCGGAGGCGGCAGCAGGTTGAACGCGGCGAGGGCGAGCAGCGGCCAGCGCATCGCCGAAAGCACCCTGTCGATGCGTGGCGTGCAGCGGTCCAGTTCGAGGAACTGGCGCGTGAAATCGATCAGCAGCAACGCGGCGAGTGCGCCAGTCAGCCAGGAGGCGCCCTGCCCCAGCGGCCGCAGCAGGTCGAACGGAGCAAGCTCGTAGCCGATGCCGAACGCGTACAGCTCGTACAGCACGATCAGCACCACCTGGCCGACGAACACGAGGTAGGTGCGCTCGCGCAGCGCCAGGAAGAAGCACAGCATCACCAGCAGCGTGGCCAGCTGCACCGCCGGGAACAGGATGTCCAGGCGGGCGCGGGCCAGGTCTTCCACCCGCGCGTCGGCGATCGAATCCACCGCGATGCGCCGCGGCACCGCGCGCGCCGGCGCGAGGCGGAGGTACACGGGCTGGTCCGCCGCCAGTGCGGCGGGAAGCAGCACGTTGAGGGCGTGCCGGGTGAAACCCGAGTGGGGTTGGCTGTCGTAGATGTCGAGCGCCGTGCCGGCGTAGCCTGGCGGCAGGAATCCCCGTACGTACAGGCCCTGTGGGTCGGCGATGGTCAAGAGGGGCTGGCGCGCGCCGGTCCAGTCGCTCGCCAGGCGCACGCGGTACCAGACCACCTGGTCGCGCGCCGGCGTGATCGCGGCCCAGGGCTCGCCAACGAAGTGGCTGTCGTAGGCACCCTCGACGACGGCGGCATCGCCCCCCGGCGGCGGCACCACTGCCAGCCGTTCGACCACCAGCGGCACCGGGGCAGCCAGTGCCGCCTGCGCGCACGCCAGCAGCAGCAGGATCGCCGTCGACCAGGCTCGGATCGTGGAAACAGCACGTTTCACGAAGTCACCGGGGGTATCGTCCCTGAAAAGCGAAGCAAGTTGCACGCCACGCAACACCCTCATTGCGTGACCTGCGCCACAGTTTTTTCGGCCAGTACGGTCTCCACGGCCAGCAATGCGCGCTCCACGGCGGCCGCATCGACATCCAGGTGCGTCACTGCCCGGACCCGCCGTTCACCCATCGCGCCCATGCGGATGCCCCGCTGGAGCAGCGCCGCGACGAATGCCGCCGCTCCCGGCCGCTCCGGCGCCAGCTCGAAATAGACGAGATTGGTCTCGACCCCTGCGACGTCGACCCGCACGCCGTCCAGCCGCGCCAGGCCCTCGGCGAGCCGCCGGGCATTGGCATGGTCCTCGGCGAGCCGCGCGACGTGGTGGTCCAGTGCATGCTCGCAGGCTGCCGCGATGATGCCGCCTTGGCGCATCGCCCCACCCCAGCGCAGCTGCAGCCGGAAGGCCTCCTCGCAGAAATCGCGCGGGCCGGCCAGTACCGCGCCGCCCGGTGCGCCGAGCCCCTTGCTGAAGTCGATCCACGCCGAATCGTAGCCGCGGGCATACGCCGCAGCCGCGGTGCCGCTGGCGACGCAGGCGTTGAGCAGACGCGCACCGTCCATGTGGGTGGCGAGCCCGGCGCGGTGCGCGGCTGCGGCCACCGCGTCGAGGGTGGCCAGCGGCCATACCGCGCCGCCTCCCAGGTTGGCGGTCTGCTCCACGATCACCAGCCGCTGGCGCGGCGCGTACGGCTGGTCGGCGCGCAACGCTGCCTGCAGCTGCGACGCCTCGAAGAGGCCGCGGTGCCCCGCGAGCGGCTCGATCATCACCCCGGCCAGCGCGGCCGGCCCGCCCCCTTCGAAGCCGATGATGTGCGAGGTCGCATCGCACAGCACGGCATCGCCCGGGCGGCAATGCACGGCGAGCGCGATCTCGTTGGCCATAGTGCCCGAGGGCAGGAACACGGCGGCTTCCTTGCCGAGCAGTCCGGCGCAGCGTTCCAGCAGGCGATTGACGGTGGGATCCTCGCGCGCGCGCTCGTCGCCCACCTCGGCCGCCATCATCGCGGCGCGCATGGCGGGGGTCGGGCGGGTCTTGGTGTCGCTGGCGAAATCGATGAAGGCGGGCGGCATCAGGTACTCCGGCGCGAACCGACATCCTAGCCGCCACCGCTGAACCTGCGGTTCGCGCCGCCGCCTTCTGTTCACCGGGTTGTGCCACCGGTCGGGTCCGGCGGCCGCTGCCATGGGCCACATGCACTGGTCGTGCACGGGCCGGGCGCCTAGGCTGGCGCCATGCGCTGCCGAGCCGCTGCCCCCGTTTTCGCCGCCGTCGCCACCGCGGTGCTGCTTTGCCCCCTCGCGCCCGCCCCTGCGGCCGCCGCGGCCAGCGTGTTCCGCTGCACCGGCGCCGACGGCAGCGTGGCTTTCCAGGACCGGCCCTGCGCCGCGGGCGAACGGCAGCAGGACGTCGTCCTCGCCCCGGTGGCCCCCCCCCCCCCCACCGGCCGCGCCCCCCCCCCCCCTGCCCCGGGTGGGGCCCC
>JAEZQS010000363.1 GCA_023412995.1 Pseudomonadota bacterium | reverse complement strand
GGGTGCGCGCGCCGCCACGCGCCGCCGCCGCGCCAGGCGCAGGCCAGTTCGCCGCTCACCGGCGACTGCACCACGCCAAGGACGACCTGCTGCTCCTCGACCAGGGCAATGTTGACGCTGAACTCGCCGTTGCGGCGCACGAACTCGCGCGTGCCATCGAGCGGATCGACCAGCCAGTAGCGCGTCCAGCGCGCGCGCTCCGACCATGCCACGGCGGGCGATTCCTCCGACAGCACCGGCAGTGCCGGCGACAGCCCGCCCAGCGCCTCGTCGATCAACCGGTGCGCGGCCAGGTCGGCTTCCGTCAGTAGCGAGCGGTCCTGCTTGTGGTGGACGGCGAAGTCGGACGCATAGACGGCCAGGATTTCCTGCGCGGCCCGCTCGGCAATGCGCGCGGCGTCGGCAGCCAGCGCCTCCAGCGTGCTCATGGTCGTGGCTGGAAGCGGCCGGCGAGGTATTCGCGGGCGATGAAGAGCGCCGCGATCGAACGCCCGTCGCTCACTTCGTGGTGGCCGAGCAGTTCGTGCAGCGCCGCCATCTTCCACGGCACCACCTCGAGTTCCTCCGGCTCGTCGCCCTGCAGGCGCTCGGGATAGAGCGACCGCGCCAGCACGACATGGGTCATGGCCGTCATGTAGGCCGGCGAAACCGCCAGCGTCGCCAGGATATGCAGCTCGCGTGCACCGAAGCCGATCTCTTCCTTGAGCTCGCGGTTGGCGCCCTGCCCCACCGCCTCGTCGCGATCGAGCCGCCCCTTCGGCAGACCCAGCTCGTAGCGATCGACCCCGACCGCATACTCGCGCACCAGCAGCACGGTGTCCTCGTCCTGCATCGGCACGATCACCACCGCGCCCAGCCCCGAGCCACCCAGCCGCTCGAACGTGCGCCGCTCGCCGTTGGAAAATTCGAGATCGACTTCTTCCGCACGCAGGAAGCGGCTCGCCGCCGCCGGCCGCGTCGCGAGGATTTTCGGAGGCGTGCGCATGCGGCGATTGTACTGCCGCCATCAGACAAAAGATGTTGGACACGGAGCGCACAGGGCGCACGGAGAAAGCCGACGCGGAAGATCCCCCTTCGCGTGCTGTCCTTCCCCTGCGAAGCGGGGGAAGGTGCCGAAGGCGGATGGGGGCGCTCTTCGCACGAAACCACCGCGCGAGAGCGCCCTGCTCTTGTACGCGCAGGGTGGGGTACATCCCGTCCATCGTGTGGCGGGGTGAACCCCGCCCTACGCACCCGCGAGGATCAGGGATCGAACCCGTTGACGAAGATCGCGTCGCCAACCGGCTGCACCTCATACGCACCGATGTCGGCGGCAGCGCCGGACACGCGCACATAGCCTTCGCCGCGCTGGTCGGTGGCGAGATCCAGCGGGTTGGCGCCGGTATCGAGCGCCGGGCTGCCGGGCGCAAGCGCCATCGTCCATGTTGGACCCCCGTTGTCGGCCAGCGGCAGCAAAAGCGGATCGTCGTGCAGCGTGTCGGCCGGCAGCGTGACCAAGGGGTCTGCCGTGCCGACGAGATTGCCCGCACCGATCACCGTCAGGTCGACATTGGGCGCGGCGGCGAGGTCTGCCGCGTGTCCTCCCGGACCATCGACGGCGTTGTTCGCGATGAGGGTGCTGTCGAGGTACAGCGTGTTGTTCGACTGCGAGTCCGAACTGCTGACGTTCGCCACGGCGCCGCCGGATGCGCTGCTGTTGAAAGCAAACGTCGAGTTCGACAGCGTGCCGTTCGAAAGCCACGCCAGCGCCCCGCCCAACGTCGCCCGATTGCCGGTGAACGTGCTGTTGCTGACGGTAGTGGGGGTCGGGACCGATTGCGGCGCCTTCGGGTCGTGTGGGTGATAGATCCCCAGTGACGCGAACGCGCCGCCGCCGACGCCGTCGGCGACATTGCCATTGAACGTCGAGCCCGTCACGGTCAGGTGGATTCTCGTTGCGACGCCTCCGCCGATGGCGTTCGCGCCAGGCTCCGTGGCCTCCACGTAATTACTTGAGATCGTGCTGTCGATCAACGTAGCCGACCCCATCGTGTACACGCCACCACCACCGGTCCGATATCCCTGATACGCATATGCCGTCGGCGCGATCACCGAATTGCCACTGATCGTGCTGCCGATCAGAGTAGCATCATGGGCCCACAAACCCCCGCCAGCTGCGACATTGCGGTCAATCGCGGTCAGGCTGGAATCGCTGATCGTGCTGCCGACAAGGTGCACAACCGGTGCTCCCACAGCCCCCCCGCCCCCGTTGAAACCGCGGCCCGCAGAGCCGCCGCCAGCCCATCGTGTGTGGCAGTCGGTTGCCGTGACACCATCCAGTACGATGGATGATAGAAAGGAGGAAACGCAGGCAGCCGTATCGTACTTCGCGCCGTGGGCGAGGGTCAGGTTCGATAACGTAATGGTCCCGCCAAACAAACCACCGCCTATGAACACCGCTGACGTCCCGTTGCCGGAGATTGTCAGTGCATGCTGGCCGGGCCCGACAATGGTGAGATTGTCGACCGGGTTCGGTCCGAGCACACTGGAATCGATCGGTCCGTGTTCGAGCGTGATGGTGCTGCAGGTTAGGGCCGTCAGGTCGATTGTGTCGCCGTCGTGCGCCAATGCAGCGACGGCCCGCAGCGTGCCAGCGGCGCCATCGTCGGCGCAGCTTGTTACCGGTAAGGAGGATGGTAGTCCACCCGACCGCGCAATCGTCGACCGCGTCGGGGGAACGAAATCCGGTCCCGGCGGCGGCTGCACTTCGTAGGCGCCGATCTCCGCGGCCGCGCCGTGGACCCGCACGAACCCGCCGCCGCGCTGGTCGGCGACCAGCCCGAGGAGGTTCGATCCGGCATCGATCACCGGGCTGCCCGGGGCGGGCGCCATCGTCTGCGTGCGCCCGCCGTTGTCGGCCAGCGGCAGGAGCTGCGGATCGCCGCGCAGCGTATTTGGCGGCAACGTAACGCCGGCGGCGACATCGCCCACAAGATTGTTCGCTCCAAAAATAGCCAGCGCGCCATCGCTGCCAAGGTCCGCCGGATACACTGCTAGCGCGCCCACGCTATTGCCGGCAATAATCGCGCTTTCGAAGTCGACCCAGCTACTGCCGAAATAGCTGGAATGGGACTCAATCTTTAGCGCGCTCCCAAGGGCGCTGTAGTTGCCTGCGATCGTGCTGTTGGCGATCGTGACCGGCCATTGGCTCAGCAGTCCACCGCCAGTGCCCAGCGAGCGGTTATTCGCAATGGTAGAGTTCTGGATCGTGAACGCGGCCGAGGTTCCATCGGCCTGGTCCGCCTTGAACAGGCCACCACCATTGCCGTCCGTGTTGTTGTTCGCAATCGTCGAACGCAGGATAGTAGTGCTGCCGTTTACGAACACGCCTCCACCTGGCGCGGCATAGCCGCTCGTCGTGGCCGAGGAGGAGTTGTCGGCAACAATACTGTCCACCATGACCAGGTTGCCTCCAACGTACAACCCCCCGCCGGATCCAATGACGCTGTTGCCGCTGATCGTGCTGCGAACGAGTGTGGCGGAACGGGCGAGCGCGCCTCCACCTCGCGCTGGCCAGGAGTCATTGAGAAAGCGGACCGACGAGTCGGCGATGGTGCTGTCGATCATCGTGAGCGCGACGGCGCTGACCGCGCCACCGTCGAACGCGTTGCTGAAGTACGAGTGGCAATCGGTGATGGTTACCCGCTCGAGCAAGGTGCTGCCGTACAGGCTGGATAGACAGGCGGACCGCTGGTAATAATGGTTCCACGCGTACGGCTGCGACAGGCCGTGCGCAAGTGTCACATCGCGCAGCGTAAACGTGCCGTTGCCGCCGGAGCAGGCGGGGTTGTAACCGTAGTAGAGGTTGCCGATGAACAGGATCGGCGACTTGCCTCCCCCATCGATCGTGAGCTGGTCCTGCCCGGGCCCGTTGATCGTCAGGTTGGAGATGTCACAGGGATTGATCTGCCCCTGCTGCAGCGTGATCGTGCTGCAGGCGAGCTGCGTCATGTCGATGACGTCGTTGTTCGACGCGGCCTGGATGACCGAGCGGAGTGTGCCCGGAGAACCATCGTCCGCGCAGCTCGTGACCGGCAGGGTGTCGGCGCGGGCGCCTGTGAAGGATGCGCCGGCCAGCGCCATTGCAATGACTGCCGCCAGCGGGTGCAGTCGGGGACGCGGGGTCCGACGCATTGGAATCACCGGGTGGCCTCTCCAGGCTGCAGCGCATCGGTACCAGCCGGCGAGGCATGCAACCGGCGCGCCCATCCTCGGCGGTGGTGTGCTGCGTGTCAAAACCTGTCGGCTTTTGCAGCCCGGCGTGTCCCGCGCGGGTTCGTTCCCGCCGCGCGGAGTACCAATCGGCCTGCAGGGCGGGGTTTACCCCGCCTGTACGTGGCGGAGTGGACCCCGTCCTGCGAGAGACAGGTTCGCCGCAGCCGGCTGGCGTGCCATGACCTGGTGCTTCGCCGAGCGCACCTACGCCTTCATCAATGCAAGCGCTTGCGCATGCAGCGGGGCGGGACCGGCGAGGACGCTGCGGGTTTCGAGGTTGACCGCCCGGCCGTCGAGGTCGGTGAAGACACCACCGGACTCGCGCACGATGAGGCTGAGCGCGGCGATGTCGAGCACGTGCACGTCCGATTCAAGGACGAGGTCGATCGCGCCGCGGGCGAGCAGGTGGTAATGCAGGAAGTCGCCGTAGCCGCGGGTGCGGCCGCAGCGGCGGACCAGGTCTGCCAGCGCGGCCCAGCGTGCGGGCGACGCGGCGAGGCTGCGCAGGTTGCCGGTCGAAAGGGCGCATTCGGGACCGAATGCCGATGCGCCGGAAACGCGCAATCGAACGGGCGCGCCGCCGTGCGCGGCGAGGAAGGCGCCGGCGCCGCGCACGGCCCACGCGCGTTCGCCGTACTCGGCCGCGGCCGAAACGCCCACCACGACCTCGCCCGCGTGCAGCAGGGCGATCTGGGTGGAGAACATCGGATAGCCGCGCACGAACGAGCGGGTGCCGTCGATCGGATCGACCAGCCAGGTGAATTCGCCGGCGCCCTCGCGGCCGTGTTCCTCGCCCCATAGCGCGTGGTCGGGAAACGCCTCGCGCAGGACGCCGGCAATGGCCGCTTCGGCGGCGCGGTCGGCGGCGGTGACGGGCGTCGCATCCGCCTTCGTCTCCACGGTGAAATCGCGTTCGCGATAGCACGGGCCGGTGATGGCCTCGGCGGCATCGGCGGCGCGCAGGGCGACGGCGAGCGCGCCTTCGAGGAAGGCGGGCGCCAGTGCGTTCACGGCGCGGGCAACAGGCGCTGGTGGATCTCGAGGCGGGAGGAGCCATCCGGCTGCGGCTCGCCGATCCGTCGCAGCGCTGCGGCCATGGCCGGGTCCCCGTCGCGCGCCCGCAGCGTCGCCTCGAGGTCGAAGGAAACGGCCGACACCGTGAAGCGACCCTGCAGTGCCAGGGGGCCGGTGCCGTCGTCGTGCAGCGTGCCCGCGATGCCGCCACCGGGATCCGCTGCGAACGTGGCGAGGATTTCGGAGAAGCGCGCGTCAGCGGCTCCCGAAACACCGGCATCGCTCCAGCGCAGGCTGCCGCTCGCGTCCGTGATGCGTCCGCCGGCGAGGGTCGCCTGGTCGACCACACCGCCGAGGGTTCCCAGCAGGCGCAACGCGCCGTTGTCGAGCACCGGGCCAATAGCGTCCGCGGGCACGCGGAAACGCACGTCCCGCAAGGCGAGGGTACCCGGGCCGCGCGTGAAGAGGCCGGCGACCTCCACGTCGGCGCCGGCCAGGCGCAGGTCGGCGACGAACTGCCCGCCCAGCAGCGGCCACTTGCGCGCGTGCCAGTCCAGTTCGCCGAGGTCCACGCCAAGGACGCTCACACCGTCCGCATGGCCGTCCCAGACGGTCCCGCGCAGGCCGGTCAGCACCGCCGGCGCGACGAAGCGCGCCCCGAAGCGGTAGCCGACGTCCGCCGGCAGCGTCCACACCACGATGGCGGCGGCTGCCAGCAGCACCACCAGCAGGGCGAGCAGCGCCTTCAGCCAGCGCATGGGCGGATGTCCAATCGAGGCGTCATGGCGCGTCCTGCAGCGTCACGCGCGCATTGACCAGGCCCACGCCATCGGCACGTTCGGCGGAAAGGTCGCTCGCCTGCACGCCGTAGCGGGTGGCGAGCCGTTCCATCCACTCGACGAGGCCGTCGAAGGACGCGGTTTCGAAACTCGCCCGCACGGCATTGCCGGCCACGGGCTCCACGCGCTTGAGCGCCTGCGCGAGCCCGGCATCGCGCGCCGTGGCATCGGCCAGGGCGAGCAGCGAGCGTCCCTCGCGGTCGCCGCGCGCACGCGTGCCGGTGGCGCGCAGGCGCTGCAGCTCGCCTGCCGCCGCACGAACGCGCGCGAGTTCGACCCGCTGCGCGTCCACCTGCTGCGACAGCGCGGCCCGCCGCGCCGCCAGCGGATGCCAGAGGAAGGCCCAGCCCAGCAGCAACGCGACCAGCACGGCGCCGCCGCCGACCATGCGACGTTCGCGCGGGGCGAGGCCTTGCCACCAGGCGCTGATCACGGGGCTGCGACGCCGGTGATGCGCAGGCGGCCATCCACGCCGTCCGCACCGGGGTTGGCCGCGGTGACGTCGGCCTGCACGCCGGGCACGCCGGCCAGCCGTTCGCGCACGCGGTCGAGCAGCGCCACGTCCGGCGTGCGCAGCGCCAGTTCCAGCGTCCCGTTGCGGTATTCGATGGCGCGCGTCTGCACCCGCGTGGTGGTGCCCAGTACCGGTGCGATGTCAGCGAGGGCGCGCAGCACGCCGCCCGCTTCACCGCCCCCGCGCAGGCGCTGCAGGCGGTCGTCCAGCAGGCGTTGCGGGCCGAGGCGCGCCAGTTGCGTCGCGTCCACGTCCGGTATCGCCGCCCGCACGGCGTCCTCGGCGAGGGTATCCAGCCGCGCGGCATCGCGCCCGAGGCGCAGCACGTCGGCGCCGAGGTTGGCGACGCCGAGCAGCACGACGGCTGCGGCCAGCGCGGCCGCGACGAGCCACCAGCGCTCGCCACCGGCCCGGCGGTGGCGTGGCGCGAAGTCGCCTTCGAGCAGGTTGATGCCGCTCGCGCCCGTACCGGCGGCCAGCCAGGCCAACGGATCGTCGAGGGTCTCGCGCCGGGTCGCGAAGGCCAGCGGCGCCGCGCCGCCGCGCACGTCGTGGACGACGACCGTCGTGGCGCCGGCATGGGCGAGCCAGGACGGCAGGTCTTCCGGCGCGCAGGCAAACGCCGACCAGCGCGCCAGCCGCACGATGGCGCGCGACGCCTCCACCAGCGCCACGGCGCCCTGCTCGGGCAGGGGCAGCGCCAGGGATTCGGGCAGCAGGCGGTCCGGGTGGATGCCCTGCGCCGCCAGCCCGTCGAGCCAGCCGCGCAGGCGGTCTTTCGCCACCACCGCGATGCCCGACTCGCCCTCGACGCCGGGCGCGACGGCGAAGTGCAGTTCCTCCACCGGCGCGAGCAGCTGGTCCTCGATCGCGTAGGGCAAGGCCTGCAGCCGCTGCGCGCGGCTGCGCGCCTGCACCGTGGCCTGCGCCAGCAGCACGTCCTCCGCCGGTACCAGCACCTCGATCGAGTCGGCCGCCGCCAGCACGGCGGCAGGCGGCACGCCCGCCTGCGTCGCGGCGTCACGCGTGCCGGCACCCCGCAGCCAGGACAGGCCGCCGTCGGGGGCGAGGCGCAGCAGCAGGCGTACGGGCATTGCAGCAGTCGATGCGGAAAGCGGCCGATTGTAGACGAGCCTGCGGCGGGGGGTGAGTCCGCCGGGCCCCGCGTCGATAAGCGTGGTCAAAAGTCTGGAATCGGGGAGACCCGGCACGAGAAGGACAAGCAGGCGCGCCGGCCTGCAGGCCACATCTCGTGCCGTCGACAGTCAGCCGGAGAGCGCACCGCAGCGATCGCGGCGTGTTCGTCGAACGCGTCGTTCCGCGACGATGCGGTTCGCTGCGCTCACCACATCCTACGTCCACTGCGCCCATGCGGTGCTCGCACATGGGGCGGCGACCTGGTTGTAAAAGCCCTGGCTCCTTCTGCTCCCCCTTCTGCTCCCTCTGTGTGCTCGGTGTACTCGGTGTCGAAGGCTTTGGCTTTCACTTCGGCCTTATCGGTCCGGCAACCCGTCCACGGGCGCGGCGCTGCCATCACCGCCCCGGCTGCGGGCGATCACGCGGATCGGCCGGCCCGGCACGCGCTCGATCAGGCTGTAGAAGACGAACGGGATGTCCTCCAGCGCCACGTCCGCGCGCGCGAGGAAGTACCGGCTGCCGACATCGAGCGCCGACACGGGCATCTGCAGCGGCACGCCGGCCGCCGTGCTGAAATCCGCCACGCTGGCAAAGCGTGCCTGGCCCCGGTTCCACAACCGGCGCGCCAGCGCTTCCGGCAGGCCGAGTGCCTGCAGCAGCGGCACGCCCGCCGTGTTGACGTTGAGGCGGGTGCCCGCCGGCAGCGCACACACCCACGGCGCCAGGCGTGCATAGGCCGGACCGTCCATGCCGCGCAGCAGGCGCAGTTCCGACACGTGCGCGAACGGACCACCACGCGGCCGGTACGGCACCGGCTGCGCCAGGTAGGCGCTGGCGCTGGCCTGCGGGTCCTGCCAGTCACGCGCGGCTTGCGCGATGTCCTCGCGCAGGGCGAGCACGCCGAGCAGGCGGCGGAACAGGGCGAGCCACTGGGCGGCATCCGGGCGCGCGGGGGCGAGGTTGTTGAGGTTGAAGCAGCCGTTCTGGTCGCGCACGGTGGCCGCGATCACGCCGCCGGGCACCGGCTGCGGCGGCAGCGGTACGGCCCACGCCGAAGCACTCGTGTCCATGCCGCCTTCCTGGTCGCGGGCCGCCTCGAGCGCGCGCGCCGCATACGCCTCCACGCCCTGCGCATACGCCTCGGCCTGTTCCGCGCGCAGGAGGTTGCGCGTGCGCGCCAGCGCGAGTTCGCCGCGATCGAGCAGCGCCGCCACCAGGATGACCGCCAGCGCGACCACCAGCAGGGCAACCAGCAGCGCGACGCCCCGTTGCCGGGCAGGCAGCGGGTTCATGGCGACCCGGCCTCGCGTGGCAGCGTGGCGGGCAACTCGACCAGGCGGCGGATCTCTCCCAGATCGGCCAGCTGCAAGCGGAACTCGACGGCGCGGGGCAGCAGGTCCTCGTGCGCATCGGCGATGGCGCATCCCGGCACGTCCGCCGGCGGCCAGTCATCACGCCAGGCGCCGTCGCAACCGAGGTAGCGCAAGCGCCAGCCCCCGACGTCCCCCAGCAGGGTGCGGCTGGCAGGGGTCGTTCCCGGCGCGCGATCGAGCACGGCGAAGCGGCCCTGCTGCAGCGCGCGCCCGTCCAGTGCCACCACCACGCGCTCGAGGTTGCTGCGCGGCTCGGCCAGCGGATTGGCGAAGCCGAGATGGGTGAACTCGATGGCCTGCGCCGATCCCTGCAGCGCGGGCAGCACGGCGTTGCCGTTGCCACGTACGGACCGGGCGACCGCCTGGCGGAGGTCGCGCTCGAGGCCGCCGATCGCGCGCGTGACGGCGGCCAGGTGGTCCTGTTGCTCGGCCAGCGCGCCACGCGTACGCGCAATCTGCGCCAGCCCCCCGTATGCCGCGGCGGCGAGGGCTGCGAATACGGCGACGGCGACCAGCAGTTCGACCAGCGAGAAGCCGCGCGAGGGCTGGCCGTGGGGAATGGGGAACGGGGAATGGGGGAGCAGGCTGCGCACGCATCGCGTGCCCGGGATGCTTCGGCGCGGCATGCCCGCGCCGGCACCTGCGCGCTCCGCCAGTTCCCTTCCCGATTCCCTATTCTCCATTCCCGCCCCCGACGAAGCCGACCAGCGTTGCCGACGGGTCGCGCGCGGCAGCGGCAAATACGCGGATGTCGATGCGGCGGATCGTCGGCTCGGGCGTCGGCTGCACCTCGCGCGTCCAGCGCCAGTCCCGATCCCCCAGTCGTTCATGGCCGTCGCTGCGCCCGGTCGAAGGCGCGGTCGGCGCCAGCCGCGTTTCGGCCAGCACGTTGGCCGCCACCCAGCCGGCAAGGGTGCGTTCGCGCAGGCCATCGAACGCCTGAACCTGCAGTCCGGCCGTGCGCGTGAGGGCCAGCAGCGCGACCGCGATCACCGCCAGCGCAACCAAAACCTCGATCAGCGTGAAGCCACCCGCGCCGGCCTGGCGGGAGCGTTCGACGTGCCGTGCACGGGCCTGTCGTCGTTGCGCGCTCATGGCGCGGCGTCGATGCGCTCGCGCGCGAGGCGCCCGTCCGCGCTGCCGCGGACGAGGTAGCGCGCGGGCACGCCAGGCAGGGCGAGGGTGAGCTCGAACGCAGTCAGCTCGCCGGAGGCGAAACAGGCCAGCTCCGGCGCATCGCCGCTCGCCTGGTCCGGGTCGCTGCCGGCGAGCGCGAGCGGCCGCCCGTCGCGCGCAAGTTCCACCTGCGTGGATGCGGGCCACGTCCGTGGCCGCAGTTCGTCGCCGCCGCCGAAGGCGCGCCACGCATCGCCGTCGAGGCGGCTGAACGCATAGCCGTCCGGGGCGACGCGCGCACCGATGGCGCGGCCGCCGAGTTGGGCTTCTTCGCAGGCATGGCCGAGCAGCGCCTGGAAGCGTTCGGCGGCGTCCTCCAGCGTGCGTTCGCCGCTCGCGCCGACGGAAAGCACCAGCGCGAGCGCCAGCACCGCGACGATCACCAGCACCACCAGCACCTCGACCAGGGTGAATCCGCGCCAGCGCCGTGCAGACACGCGAGGCACGCGCGCTGCCACCGGTTGGTCGCGCAAGCGGTGCGGCCGGGCCATGGCGCGCGCCGCGGCGGTCAGCCGTCCCAGTTGCCGATGTCGGCGGCCTCGCCGTCGCCGCCGGGCTTGCCGTCGGCGCCATAGCTGTAGACGTCGATCTCACCGTGCTGGCCGGGTTGCTGGTACTGGTACGGCCGGTTCCATGGATCCTTCGCCACGCGATCGAGGTAGGGCCCCTTCCAGTTGGGTGACTCGGGCTGGCCCGACGGCCGCGCCACCAGCGCATCCAGTCCCTGCGCGGTCGCCGGATAGCTGAAGTTGTCCAGCTTGTAGAGGTTGAGTGCCGTGACGATGCCCTGGATGTCCTGGCGCGCACGCGTCACGCGCGCCTCGCCCGGGCGTTCCATCACGCGCGGCACGACGATGGCGGCGAGGATGCCGAGGATCACCACCACCACGAGGATCTCGATCAGGGTGAAGCCGCGATGGACGCGGAGCGCGGCGGTCACGGGCAGTCGGGCAGCGGAAACGCGGTGCATGGCGGGCTTGTGCGAGAGCGGCGATGGCCCGGATCATAGGGCATGCATACTCCGCTTGCGACCGACCTTGCCGCCCGCGACCTCGCCGTCGTGTGGCATCCGTGCACGCAGATGCACGACCACGAAACGCTGCCGATGCTGCCGGTCGCGCGCGCCGACGGCGCCTGGCTCACCGGCACCGATGGCCGGCGCTGGCTGGATGCCGTCAGCTCGTGGTGGACCTGCCTGCTGGGCCACCGCCACCCGCGCATCGTCGCCGCACTGAAGGACCAGCTGGACCGGCTCGATCACGTGATGCTGGCGGGATTCACCCACGAGCCGGCGGTCGCACTGGCCGAAGAGCTGGTGCGCATCGCCCCGCGCGCCGCCGATCCGGCGCGGGCGCTGCGGCGCGTGTTCTATGCCGACAACGGCTCCAGCGCGATCGAGGTGGCGCTCAAGCTGTCGTTCCACTACTGGCGCAACCAGGGGCGGCCGGCGCGCACACGCTTCATCGCGCTCACCGGCGGCTACCACGGCGAGACGCTCGGCGCCCTGTCCGTGACCGACGTCGCGCTGTATCGCGCGACGTATGCTCCCCTGCTGCTGGAGCCGTTCTTCGCGCCCTCGCCGGATGCCTACGAGGCCGAACCGGGCGAAAGCCCACGCGATTGCGCGCTGCGCCGGCTGGAGCAGCTGCGTGCCCTGCTCGAACGGCACGCGCACGAAACCTGCGCCGTCGTGGTCGAACCGCTGGTGCAGTGCGCCGGCGGCATGCGCATGTACCACCCCGCCTACCTGACGGGCCTGCGCGCACTGTGCGACGAGTTCGACGTGCACCTGGTGGCCGACGAGATCGCCGTCGGTTTCGGCCGCACCGGCACCCTGTTCGCCTGCGAGCAGGGAGGCATCGCGCCGGATTTCCTGTGCCTGTCCAAGGGGCTGACCGGCGGCACCCTGCCCCTCTCCGCCGTGCTGACCACCGCGGGCGTGTACGACGCGTTCTACGGCGAATACGCGTCGGGCAAGGCCTTCCTGCATTCGCACAGCTACACCGGCAACCCGATCGCCTGCCGCGCGGCGCTGGCGACGCTTTCCGTGTTGCGCGAGGAGCCGGTGCTGGAACGCAATCGCGCGCTCGCCACGCACCTCGCCGCCGGATTGGCCCGCTTCGCCGACCACCCGCACGTGGGCGACGTGCGCCAGACCGGAATGATCGGCGCGATCGAACTGGTACGCGACAAGGCCCGCCGCACGCCCTTCCCCGCCAGCGAACGCCGCGGCCTGCGCGTCTACCGCCATGGCCTCGAGCGCGGCGTCGTACTGCGCCCGCTGGGCAACGTCGTCTATTTCATGCCGCCCTTCTGCATCACGCCGGACGAGATCGATTTCATGCTGCAGGCGGCTGCCGAAGGAATCGCTGTCGCGGTGGGGTGAAGGCGGGGATTGGGGATTGGGGATTGGGGCAGTCGCGACCGCGCAAACACACGCGCGACGAACGCATCGGACGGGCGACGCAACCGGCCACCCCGCGGTCGCGCTTGCAGCGCTCCTACGGCGGCAACGGCTTTTCGTGGGAGCGGCTGCAACAATCAGGCGTCGCGAGCGGCTGAAGCAAACGGACGGCGCCTCAGTCGAAGCCGTCGGCGAAGATGGTGTCGTCGGCCGGCGGGGTACCGGTATTGAGGAACAGCACCACCGAGGGCTGGCCCGAGAAGCCGATCGCGAGATCGGCCAGTCCGTTGCCGTCGACGTCGCCGAAGGCGACCGCATTGCCGACGCCCTCGCCGTCGTACTGCCAGGCGGGTACCGGGTCGAGCGAACCGGCATGGTTGAGGTACAGCGAGGCCTTTCCGCGCGAGAAGTCGACCTCGGCGACGTCAGGCCAGCCGTCGCCGTTGACGTCTGCCACCGCCAGGCCCTGGTGGTCGGACTCGGCATTGGCCGCCTGCCACACCGGCTCGAAGCCGCCCGCGCCGTTATTGCGGTAGAGGGTCAGCACGCCCTGGCCGAGCAGGATATCGTTGCGCCCGTCGCCATCGAAATCGGCGATGGCGACGCCGCGGTCGCCGTCGGTGGTGCCGGCAGTCCAGAACGGCGCCGGCGCCGGCGTTCCGGCCACGTTGAGGTAGGCAGCGCTCTCGAAGTCCACCCACTTCGCGGCAGCCAGCTCGGGCAGCGCATCGCCATCGAGGTCGCCGGCGGCGACGTCGTTCTGGATCGACGCCTGTGCCGACTGCCAGTCGGGCGTCGTGCCCAGCGTCCCGCCGTCGTTGCGGAACAGGTACATCGGCCGGTACGGATCCTCCTGGCTGTTGCCCTGGTTGGCCGTGGCCAGATCCAGGTCGCCGTCGTCGTCGATGTCCACCAGCGTGGCGCCGACGCCCCAGGCCGACACCTGCGACTGCCACACCGGCGCGACGGAAGGACCTCCGGCGGAGCCCGCGTACACCACGCTGGGATCGAACGAGAATCCGCCGCGGACGGCGACCAGGTCGTTGTAGCCATCGCCGTCGAGGTCGCCGATCAGCACCGTGCCGGTGTGGTGCTGGTCCTGCGACTGCCACGAGGGCGCCGACGCCAGGACGCCGCCGCTGTTGAACCAGGCGTAGTCGTGCCAGTCCTCGTACGGCGGGAAGCTGTTGCTGTGGTACGTGCCCGCGGCGAGGTCGACCAGCCCATCGCCGTTGAGGTCGCCCAGCACCACGCTGCCGACCTGCAGGCGCACGTCGGCTTGCCAGTCGGGCGTCACGCCGTAGGGTGCCGCCCCGGAAACGTGAACCGGCACGTCGGCGCCCAGGCGCCGGAGCAGGCGGCCGTCGGATGTGGCGGCAGGACCTTCCGCTGCAGCGGGTGGAACGGCAGTCACCGTCAACAGGGCAAGGACCAGCGGCAGGCGCAGGCAGGTCATCGAGGTCTCCGATGGGCCAAACCCGACAGGATAGTGATGCAGCGACGCATCGCAAGAAGCTCCGCCAGTCGGGTTTCGCTGCCACCAGGTGGTAGCGCGCACAACTGCGTGGGAAGGACTCCGGTCCTGGACACCTCGCCCCGCTGCGGGGATCTGGTGCCGTAAGGCGTTTCCACCCGGCCCCCGGGGGATCCACGCTGGCCGCTCGCATACACTCGCGCCATGCGCATCCCACGGATCCATGTCGGCGTGCGGTTGATTCCGGGCCAGGAGATCGAACTGCCGCAACAGGCCGGCGAGCACCTCGTGCGCGTGCTGCGGCTCGAACGCGGCCAGCCGTTGCGGCTGTTCGATGGCAGCGGCAACGAGCACGAGGCAGAACTCGCCTCGATCGCGAAGCGCACGGCGACGGCGCTGGTTAAGGAAGCCGTCGCGGCGAACGATCGCGAAAGCCCGCTGCGGGTCACCCTCGGGCAAGGCATTGCGCGAGGCGAGAAGATGGACTGGATCCTGCAGAAGGCAACCGAACTCGGCGTCGCACACATCGTGCCGCTGGTCACGGCAAGGACCGAAGTGCGGCTCGACGCGACGCGCGCGCAGCGACGGCTGGCGCACTGGCGGGCGGTGGTCGCGTCCGCCTGCGAGCAGTGCGGGCGCAGCCGGCTGCCCGATCTCGCCGAGCCCCTGCCACTGGCCGCGTGGGTCGCCGGATTGAACCCGGACGCGGGCGTGCGGCTCGTGCTGGACCCCGAGGGACCGCTCCGGTTACGCGACACGGCCCCCGCGGCGCAGGCCGTGCTCGCCGTAGGCCCCGAGGGCGGCCTCTCGCCGCAGGAACTGGCGACGCTGCACCAGGCGGATTTCGCCGGCCTGCGACTCGGCCCACGCATCCTGCGCACGGAAACCGCGGGCCTGGCGGCGCTGGCCTCCCTGCAGGCGCTGCACGGCGATGCGTGAGGTCGATCGCCGCACCTGACCGGATCGCGGGCGTTGCCCTCCCAGCCGCTGGCGCAAACGCGCGCGTTCCGGCGTTTCCCGTACGCAAGCCATTCCTGCGGACACCACGGGGCACCCATGCCAGGCATCGAACTCTCCGCCCGCCGGCCAGGCCGGCCGCTGCTGCAGCGGCCGCTCGCCGTCGCCTTTCTCCTTGCGCTGGGAATGGACGCCGCGTCGGCCCTCAGCGCCACGTCGCTGCCGCCACCGCGCGCGCCGGACACCGTCGTCACCAACTGCAACGACGCCGGGCCGGGCAGCCTGCGCGACGCCATCGGCAGCGCATCCGACGGCGAGACGCTCGATCTTTCGCAGCTCGCCTGCAGCGTCATCTCGCTCGATACCGGAGCGATCCTGGTGGGTTCGCAGGACCTGACGCTGCGCGGGCCGGGCGGACATCGCCTGCTGCTCCGGATGGGCGGCGACTGGCACGAGAGCGTCATCTACGACCTTGCCGGCGGCACCCTCACGATCGAAGGCATCGACATTGCCGGCGGCAACAAGTACAGCAGCGATCAGGCCGCCGGCGGCGGCTGCGTGCACGCGTCCGGCGACCTCGTCGTGAGCGGCGCGCACGTGGTCGATTGCGCGGTCCACACCGGCGCTGGCGGCAGCTCGGGTGGCGCCCTGTTCGCGAACGGCTTCGTCACGCTGATCGATACGACGATCGAGCAATGCCGCCTGGTGAGCCAGGGCCAGGCGCTGGGTGGCGGCGTCTTCGCCGGCACCGGCCTTGCGATGGTCGACAGCACCATCAGCGGCTGCGAGGTCACGACGCCTTCGACCGGGCGCGGCGGCGGCGTCTACACGGGCGGGAACTTCACCGCGAAGTACAGCACGCTCTCCGGCAACGACGTCGGCGACACCCTCTCCGGCAGCGGGGGAGGCGCCTACACGCGCGGGCAGGTCATCGTGTACTGGTCGACCCTGTCGGGCAACAGCGCGGGCAGTGGCGGCGCGCTGTACATGGCGCAGGGTACCGGCGATGCCTCCGCCACCCTTGGCGCAAGCACCATTTCCGGCAATACCGCCAGGACCGCAGGCGGTATCCAGGCGCGGGTGCCGCTGACGGTGCGAAACAGCACCATCGCCTTCAACTGGATGCCGCGTCCGGACTCGTTCCCGATCGGCATCGCACCGACCGGTGGGCTGTCCCTGATGACGGCGCCCGTCCTCGTCACCAGTTCGATCATTGCCGGCAACGAGATGCGCGGCGACACCGATGAACCGTCCGACGTCGGCGGCCGCTTCGAGGTCGTCGTCGACGGGTCGGCCAACCTCATCGGCGACTCGGCGCTCGACGTGCCGGGCGACACGGTCACGGGCGATCCGCTGCTGGGGCCCTTGCGCCCCAACGGCGGTCCCACGTGGACCCATGCCCTGCTGCCGGGCAGTCCCGCGCTCGACGCGGGCGACGGCGGTTCCATGTCGAGCGACCAGCGCGGCAACGGCTTCCCGCGGGTGATCGGCGCGCGCGCCGATATCGGCGCGTACGAACGCGACCCGGACCGGATCTTCATTGCAGGATTCGATTGAGCCCGGGCGGCGGCGGCGCTGCGGGGCGGCAGACAGACGGAAAACCACGGCCCTGTCGCCGCAAACTCCGGCGGAGCCGGGCTGCCCCGCTGCGCTGCACGCAAGGTGGCGGGGCCCGCCCGTTGCGGAGCTGGCGGACCGGGTTCGACGTACGCGCGGTCCGTGGTCGCGGCTGCGCCGCGCCTACTTGAAGATTTCCTTGTTCTTGGCGTAGCCGATCGCCTGCTGGCGCGTGACGAGGCCGCGCTTGACCATGTCCTGCAGGCACTGGTCGAGGGTCTGCATGCCGTGCTGGCTGCCGGTCTGGATGGCCGAATACATCTGCGCGACCTTGTCCTCGCGGATCAGGTTGCGGATGGCGGGGATGCCGACCATTATCTCGTGCGCGGCGACGCGGCCGCCGCCGACCTTCTTCAGCAGCGACTGGCTGATCACCGCGCGCAGCGACTCGGACAGCATCGATCGCACCATCGGCTTCTCGCCGGCGGGGAACCCGTCGATGATGCGGTCGATGGTCTTGGCCGCCGACGAGGTGTGCAGGGTGCCGAACACCAGGTGGCCGGTTTCCGCGGCGGTGAGCGCGAGGCGGATGGTCTCGAGGTCGCGCAGCTCGCCGACCAGGATGAAGTCCGGATCCTCGCGCAGTGCCGAGCGCAGCGCCTCGTTGAAGCCGTGCGTGTCGCGGTGCACCTCGCGCTGGTTGATCAGGCACTTCTGCGAGGTGTGCACGAACTCGATCGGGTCCTCCACCGAGAGGATGTGGCCGTACTCGTTCTTGTTGATGTGGTCGACCATCGCCGCCAGCGTGGTCGACTTGCCGGAACCGGTCGGCCCGGTCACCAGGATCAGGCCCTGCGGCTGCGAGATCAGGTCCTTGAAGATGCGCGGGCAGCCGAGGTCCTCCAGCGTCAGCACCTCGGAGGGAATGGTGCGGAACACCGCGCCCGCGCCGCGGTTCTGGTTGAACGCGTTGACGCGGAAGCGCGCGAGCGAGGGAATCTCGAAGGAGAAGTCGACCTCGAGGAACTCCTCGTAGTCGCGTCGCTGCTTGTCCGACATGATGTCGTAGATCAGCGAGTGGATCTGCTTGTGGTCCAGCGCCGGGATGTTGATGCGGCGCACGTCGCCATCGACGCGGATCATCGGCGGCAGGCCGGCCGACAGGTGCAGGTCGGAAGCCTTGTTCTTGACCGAGAACGCCAGCAGCTCGGCAATGTCCATGCGGTTCCCCTGGGTACGCGGGGCGCCACGCGGCGCCCGGTTGCGGCAGTATAGCCGCCACGATTCGCGAGGATGCCGGCGCCGCCCATGGATTTCTGCGAAGCAGCCAGCCTTTCCACGAGGGCGCGCATCGAGGCGGCCTGCGCCGCGGCGGGGAGAGCGCCCGGGTCGGTGCGCCTGCTCGCGGTATCCAAGACCCAGCCGGCGAGCGCCGTGCGGACGCTGGCCGCGAGCGGCCAGCAGGCGTTCGGCGAGAACTATGTGCAGGAAGGGCTCGCCAAGCAGCGCGAGCTGGCCGACCTCTCCCTCGAATGGCACCTCATCGGGCCGCTGCAGTCGAACAAGTGCCGCGAGGTGGCGCGACATTTCGACTGGCTGCAAAGCCTCGACCGCCCTGCCCTGGTCGATCGCCTGGCGCGCGAGCGGCCGCCGGGGCGCGGCCCGCTCGCGGTGCTGGTGCAGGTGAACATCGACGGCGAAGCGAGCAAGTCCGGCTGCACGCCCGATGCGTTGCCGGCGCTTGCCGCCCGCGTGGCCGCCGCGCCGGCCCTGCGCCTGCGCGGGCTGATGGCGATCCCGATGCCGGCGGACGACCCGGCAATCCGCCGCGATGCCTTCCGTCGGCTGCGTGCGCTCTACGACGCGCTTCGCGCGGACCACCCTGGCGTGGACACGCTCTCGATGGGCATGTCCGACGACTTCGAACTCGCCATTGCCGAAGGCGCCACCATGGTGCGCATCGGCACCGCCCTGTTCGGCCCGAGGAAACGCCCCGCGGAAGCGTAGCGCCGGCATTCCCGCTGACCACGGCCCCCGGGTCGGCGTGCCGCGGGCACCCATCCCACCTTCCGGGTCCCCAATCCCGAATTCCCAATCCCCGCTTCACTACAATGCGCGCACCCCCGCGCACCGCCCTGCCATGAACTACGTCGCCAATGCCGGCCAGATCCTGATCAACTTCGCCTTCGGCGCGCTCATCGCGCTGGTGGTACTGCGCATCCTGCTGCAACTGGTGCGGGCCAACTTCTACAACCCGGTCTGCCAGTTCCTGTACCGGCTAACCAACCCGGTGCTGATGCCGCTGCGGCGGGTCATCCCGGGCTGGCGCAAGCTGGATGTCGCGGCACTCCTCATCGCGTGGCTGCTGACCGTGGTGAAGCTGTGGATCCTCCTCGCGCTTGCCGGGCAGTCCGCCGGCGTGGCGGGACTAGCGGTGATGGCGCTGGCCGATCTCGCCGACTTCGTGCTGATGCTCTACCTGGGCCTGATCCTGGTCAGCGTGCTGCTGTCCTTCATCCGCGTCGAACGCTCCAACCCCATCGTGCCGCTGGTGCACCAGCTGGTGGAGCCGGTACTGCAGCCGATCCGCCGGCGCCTGCCCGCCTTCGGCGGACTCGACTTCTCGCCGCTGGTCGCATGGCTCGCGGTGCTGCTGCTTCGCGCGCTGCTGGTTGCGCCGCTGATGGATGCCGGCGTGCGCCTGCTGCCGATCTAGCTCAGCGTCGGCCCATACCGACGGCGCGCAACTGCAGGTCGACGTCGCCTTCGACCGCCACCGCCAGGCCGAGCGCTGTCGCGGTCGGCGGCAGGTCGGCGAGGTCCAGGTCGACGCGCGCGCTGGTCGCCCGTGCCGCCAGCGTTCCCTGACCAAGGCGCCCGAGCAGCCGTCCCCCGGCATCGAGCGCCACCACTTCCCACTGCGCCTGGCCGGCACCGGCTTGCAGCGCGTAATCGAGCCAGGCGTCCACCGCGCGCGCGGATGGCGGCAGGTCGATGGCGCCTGCCAGCACCGGCGTCTTGCCGGCATGGCGGCCCTTCGCGTGGAGGGCATCGCCGGCAAGGAACCGCGCATCCGCTGCCAGAGCAGCCGCCGGCAGCGCCACCCGCCCCAGGCGTGCCAGCAGTTCGCCCGGTAGCCAACCGGCCTGCCGGTACAGGTGGGCCAGCGCACCCTGCGACGGGCGATACAGCCGATAGGTCGAACGCGGGCAGCGGATGCGCCGATCCGCGGGACCGTACAGCGCATCGAGTGTTGCCGCCGCATAGCCGTACTCGTCGACGAACCCTAGTACCGGCAGGCCAGCGCCATCGCCGGCCAGCGCGCCGAGCCAGCCAAGGTTGGTCATCATGAGGGTGCGCGGCGCCGCATCGGCGCTGAGCGGCAGCAGCACCGGTCCTTGCGGGAGGCGCGCCGACAGCGCCAGCGACTGCCAGAACCCGGCGGCACCGAACTGCAGGCCGTCACGTGCAGCGGCCTCGGCGAGGCAGCGCGCCTGCTCCTCATCGTGGCGCAGCAGCGCGTCGCGACGGATATCGCCCATCATTGCGAGGCCGGCGACGGCCAGCAGCAGGAGGCGCGCGAGGGCGGGAGGGCCAAGGCGCGGCACCCCGCGCGCCATCGCCGCAGCGACGACGATGCCGAGTGGCAGCAGGAGCAGCTGCACCGATTGCTGGTAGCGGAACGCGGCCATCGCGACATGGCGCCCGAGCACGATGCTCGCGACCAGCGGCAGCAGCACCGACAACAGCACGAAACCGGCCAGCCACTGCCACGCCCGATGCGCCGGACTGGCACGCCGGGCCGCAGGCGGCAGGAGCAGCCACAGGGTAGCGGCAAGGCCGGCGGCCAGCAGCGCGCATCCCGCCGGATCGTGGCGAGCCAGGACGAGGACATCGCGGCCCATGCCGGCGAGGGCCGCTGCAGCACCGATCCGCGGATTGCGCCCATCGACCAGGCCGGCGCTTCCCGCCACGAAGCGGAGGGCTTCTCCAGCCGCCAGCAGCAGCGCCAGCATCAGCGCCGCGCGTCCCTGCCAGCGCGAACCCTGCCGCACGCGTGCCGCCGCGCACAGGACGAGTGCAGGCAGGATGCCCTGCAGCGCGAACAGCCGGTCGGATGCGAGCAGTGCCGCCGCGCAGGCAAGGGCCATCCCGAGGCGCAGCGCCGGCCGCGGCGCGTCCGCCCGCAACAGCAGCGCGCCCACCGCCAGCGTGCCGAGCAGGCTGCCGGCGTGGTTCCAGGGCACGAAGACCGGCGCCTGGAACCAGGTGAACGTCCCCTGCGGATCGCCGAGGCCCGTCGCCAGCCAGGCCAGCCAGAACCCGAGCCACGCCAGCCATGCCACAGCGGGTGCTTCGGCGGCCGCAAGGAGCCAGCGCACCAGCAACAGGAACGCAAGGCATTGCAACACGGCGAACAGCGTGACCGTCGTCGGCAGCGCGCCGGCGATCGCGCGCGACAGCCAGGCAAGCGGCAGGTCCGGCAGCCAGAACGGCGCCTCCGGCATCACCCAGCCGGACAGCGGCAGGCCGCGACGGAAGAGATCGTCGAAAAGCACATACGGCGCCACGTTGTCGGAACTGAGCGCCATGGCGGCGCCGGGGCCGGAGAGGAACAGGGCCGCGGCAATCCACGCGACGATCGCCGCAAGCGCCACGTCCGGCAGCCACGCCGGGATGCGCCGCCGTGGCGCGGCAACGGCCGCCGGGGTTCCCGCGCCCGCGGACGCGGTGGCGGAGTGCATCCGCAAGGTCACGCGCAGGCGTTCCGCTGCGCCCAGGCCGCGATGACGCGATGGATCGCATCGATGCCATCGGTGAGCGCCGCCGGTCCGGGCTGCAGGATCAGCGGCGACTTGATTTCGTGCAGTTCGCGGTCGCGCACGGCCGGAACGGCCTCCCAGCCCGGGCGGGCCGCGACGCGATCGGGCCGGAACTTCTTGCCGCACCAGGAGCCGAGGATGATGTCCGGCGCCCGCGCCACCACCTCGTTGGCGTCGGCAAGGATGCGGTCGCGCGCCAGCGGCATGGCCGCGCGTTCGGGAAACACGTCCTCGCCGCCGGCAAGGCGGACCAGTTCGGCGACCCAGCGGATGCCGGTGATCGGTGGGTCGTCCCACTCCTCGAAATACACGCGCGGTCGCCGCGGCAGGGCGGCCGCGGCAGCGGCCACCTCGTCGAGGTGCAGCTGCAGGCGGTCGGCGAAGGCGTCGGCAGCGCTGGCCGCGCCGACCAGCGCACCGAGGCGGCGCACATAGTCGAGGATGCCGGCCACGCTGCGGTGGTTGCTGATCCACACCTCGATCCCGGCGGCGACGAGATCGCGCGCGATGCCGGCCTGGATGTCGGAGAAACCGACCACGAAATCCGGCTGCAGCGCGAGGATTTCGTCGATCCTGGCACTCGTGAAGGCCGACACCTTCGGCTTCTCGCGACGTGCCCGCGGCGGGCGCACGGTGAAACCGGAGATGCCGACGATGCGCCGCTCCTCGCCCAGCGCGTACAGCACCTCGGTGGGCTCCTCGGTCAGGCAGACGATGCGGCGGGGTCCCTGCATGCGCTGTCGCCTGTCGCCGAAGTCAGGGGTAGAGCATCTGCGTCGACCAGCCGGACTCGCCCCGACGGTACTGCTCGCGCTCGTGCAGGCGGAACTCGGCGCCGTACCAGAACTCGATCAGGTCCGGCGCCAGCACGAAGCCGCCCCAGTGCGGCGGGCGCGGCACCTCGGCGCCGTCGAAGCGCGCCTCGAATCCGGCAAGGCGCGTGTCGAACGCTGCGCGCTCCGGCAACCGTTCGGACTGCAGCGAGGCCCATGCGCCAAGCTGGCTGGTGCGCGCACGGGTGGCGAAGTAGGCATCCGATTCGGCGGCGGAGAGGCGGCTCGCGGTTCCTTCCACCCGCACCTGGACCTGGCTGCGCAGGCGTTTCCAGTGGAAGCACAGCGCCGCCTGCGGATTGGCCGCGAGGTCGCGGCCCTTGGCACTGCCGTAATTGGTGAAGAAGCGGAAACCGCGCGCATTGACGCCTTTCAGCAGCACGATGCGCGCGTGCACCCGTCCTTCCACCGCGGTGGCGAGCGTCATCGCGGTCGGCTCGGGTTCTCCCGCCGCGCGTGCTTCCTCGAGCAGCGCGGCAAAGGTGGCGAGTGCCTGCTGGTAGAGTGGATCGGCGACGCTGCCTTGCGGGAGATCGTTCATGGCGAGCGATGGTAGCACCGGACCCGGCTATGCCCCGGCCGTCGTCGGCGCGACGCTGGACGCGCTGCTGGCCACGCTGTGCGCCCGCGCAGGCGCCGGGAAGCCGTGGCTCGCGGGATTGTCCGGGCTGCCGGGCAGCGGCAAGAGCACCCTGGCGCACCAGCTGGCCGTCGCGGCACGCGCCCGCGGCGTACCCACGCTCGTGCTGGGGCTGGACGACTTCTATCTCGGCCATCGCGCGCGCCAGCGCCTTGCGCGTCGCGTGCATCCGCTGCTCGCGACCCGCGGCGTTCCGGGCACGCACGATCCCGACCTGCTCGAGGCGGTGCTCGACGGACTGGCCGGAGC
>JAEZQS010000033.1 GCA_023412995.1 Pseudomonadota bacterium | reverse complement strand
GCCGACGATGGCGATGTTGCAGGAGGGTCGGGACATGGAGGGTTCTTCGTCGGAAACGGCTGTCGCGGGCGCGATGCGGCTGCAGGAAGGGGATCTCACCCGGATTCGCGCTCGCGGCCCGGTGCCTGCGCGGGCAGGCGTGGCGCCACCTCGCCGACGTCGCCGCATTGGGCGCGGTGGCGCAGGGCCTGGTCCATCAATACCAGCGCCACCATGGCTTCGGCAATGGGGGTGGCGCGGATGCCGACGCAGGGATCGTGTCGACCGCGCGTCAACACCTCCACCGGCGCGCCGGCGAGATCGACGCTTGGCACCGGCAGCGGGATGCTCGAAGCAGGCTTCAGCGCCATCGAGACGACGACTGCCTGGCCACTGGAAATGCCGCCGAGGATGCCACCGGCGTGGTTGCTGGCGAATCCCGCCGGCGTGATCGCATCGCGGTGCTCGCTGCCGCGCTGGGTGATGCAGCCGAAGCCGGCGCCCACCTCGACACCCTTGACCGCATTGATCGACATCAGCGCGGCCGCGAGTTCGGCGTCGAGCTTGCCGTACACCGGCTCGCCCCAGCCCGGCGGCACGCCCTCCGCGACGACGGTGACGCGGGCGCCGATCGAGTCGCCCGCCTTGCGCAGCGCCGTGATGGCGTCCTCGAGCTCGCCGACCATCGCGGCGTCGGGCCAGAAGAAGGGATTCGCTTCGACCGCATCCCAGTCGAACGCGCGCGGCACGCGGTCGCCCAGCTGCGCCAGGTAGCCGCGCACGAGCACGCCATGGCGCTCGCCCAGCCACTTCTTCGCGATCACCCCGGCGGCGACGCGCATGGCCGTCTCGCGCGCCGATGCGCGGCCGCCCCCGCGCGCATCGCGGATGCCGTACTTCTGCCAATAGGTGTAATCGGCGTGGCCGGGCCGGAAGGTGTCGAGGAGATTGGCGTAGTCGCGCGGGCGTGCGTCGGTCGTGCGCACCAGCAGCGCGATGGGCGTGCCGGTGGTGCGACCCTCGTGCACGCCCGAGAGGATTTCCACCGCATCCGCTTCGCGCCGCTGCGACGTCCAGCGGCTGCGCCCGGTGGCACGCCGCGCGAGATCGTGCCGGAAATCACCTGCCTCCAGCGCCAGTCCCGGCGGGCAGCCATCCACCACGCAGCCGATCGCCGGCCCGTGGCTTTCGCCGAAGGTCGTCACGGTCAGCAGCTTGCCGAAACTGTTCGACACAGTCGCACGCGGTGAGGGGGAAAAGAACGCCAGATTGAACCACGAAGGACACGAAGTACGCGAAGAAAAAAGCAGCCGAAGATCCGGATCCCGGGCGGACCGGGAAAGCTTCCGGTGGAACCACCTGCAGCCACGTGTCCAGAGCGGCTTTACGCTTCTCCTTCGTGCTCTTCCTGTCCTCCGTGCTTCAGGCTTGTCCTTGCGGGTCACGCGCGGCAAGGCGCGAAGCAGCGGCAACGCGGATGGCCTCGGCGTGGGTGTCGAGATCGCCACGGTCGAGCAGGAACACGCCCATCTGGCCGACATCGAACTCGAGCCAGTTGAAGGGCACTTCCGGCAGCAGCGCGACGAGCGCGTGCTCGCTTTCGCCCACCTCCACCACCAGCACACCGCGTTCGGTCAGGCGTTCCGCCGCACCGGCGAGGATGCGCAGCGCGAAGTCCAGTCCGTCCGCGCCGGCAGCGAGGCCGAGCCGAGGCTCGTGCGCGTACTCGGGTGGCAGCGCGGCGTATTCCTGCTCCGTCACGTAGGGCGGGTTGCTGACGATGAGGTCGTAGCGCGCATCGCCGAGGCCCGCGAACAGGTCGGAACGGACGATCCCGACGCGTGCATCGACGTGGTGCAGCGCGACGTTCTCGCGCGCCAGCGACAGCGCGTCGTCACTGATGTCGGCGAGATCGACCCGCCAGTCGGGATTGTGCACGGCCATGGCGATGCCGATGCAGCCCGAGCCGGTGCACAGGTCCAGCGCACGCTCGACCGGCCGCTCGTCCATCCACGGCGAAAAGCCGCGCTGGATGAGTTCGGCGATCGGCGAGCGCGGCACCAGTGCGCGCGGATCGGACCGGAAGCACAGGCCGGCGAACCACGCCTCGCCCATCAGGTAGGCCGCTGGCACCCGCTCCTCGACGCGCCGCTCGAACAGCGCCAGCACGCGGGCCTTTTCGGCGGCCGTCAGGCGCGCCTGGCCCCAGACCGGCGAGAGGTCGTGTGGCAGGTGCAACGCGTGCAGCACGAGCTGCGTCGCCTCGTCCAGGGCGTTGTCCTGGCTGTGGGCAATCGTGAGGCCCGCTTCGCCGAACCGGCTGGCGCCATGGCGGATGAAGTCGATCACGCTGGAGAGTTCGTCGGTCACGTTGCACAGGCTGGCCGGCTGGTGGCGCAGTATACGACCGCCGGCACCACCTATACTGGGCGGATGATCCGTTCCCGCCTGTCCGGCCGCGTGCCGGCGACTGCCCTCATCCTGGTTGCCGCCGCGGCGGCGGCGCTCGGCCTCTGGCTGGGCGCGCGCGTGCTGGCGCCGGAGCCGCCGGCGCTGGTCTCGGCCGTCCTCTATCCGCAACCCCGCGCCCTGCCCGCCTTCACGCTGTCGCGCAGCGACGGCCGGCCACTGACGCTGGAGGACTGGAAGGGCCACTGGACGATCGCCTACTTCGGCTACACCCACTGCCCGGACGTCTGCCCGATGACGCTCGGCGCCTTCAAGCAGGCGTGGCAGCAGCTGGCGCCAGCAACGCGTGCCCGCCTGCGTTTCGATTTCATCTCGATCGACCCGGCAAGGGACACGCCCGAACAGCTCGGCCGCTACGTCGCGTTCTTCGACCCCTCGTTCATCGGTGCCACCGGCAGCGACGAGGAACTGACCCGCCTTTCCCGCGCGCTCGGCCTCGCCTGGTGGCGCGGGGAACCGGAAAACGGCACCTATGCGGTGGACCACAGCGCCTACGCCGTGATCATCGATCCGGCCGGTCGCCAGGTCGGCTTGCTGAAGCCGCCGTTCGAGCCGGCACGGATTGCCGCCGACCTCGAAACCCTGGTGGGCAGCGGCTGATGGCAACGGGGCTCTGGCTGCAGCACCTGCTGCCGCACCGGCTGCTGTCGCGACTGGTGCTGTGGCTCACCCGCTGGCGGCTGGCCCCATGGCGCGACTTCCTGATCCGGCGCATCGTGCGGTCCTACGGCATCGACCTCGCGGAAGCGCAGGCGCAGGACCTGGCGGCCTACCCGCACTTCAATGCGTTCTTCACCCGCGCGCTGCGCGATGGCGCCCGCCCGCTGGCGGCCGAAGGCGCGATCGCCTGTCCCGCCGACGGCCGCGTCAGCCAGTGCGGCGCCATCGGCGAGGGCCGCCTGCTGCAGGCGAAGGGGCGCGACTTCGGCGTGGCCGACCTGCTGGGCGACCCGGCGGCCGCGGCGCCCTACGCTGACGGCAGTTTCCTCACCGTGTACCTGTCCCCCCGCGACTACCACCGGGTGCACATGCCGCTGGCGGGCGAACTGCTGGAGACCGTGCACGTGCCGGGGCGGCTGTTCAGCGTGGCGCCCTTCGCGGTGGCCGGCATCGAGCGACTGTTTGCCCGCAACGAACGCATTGCCTGCCACTTCCAGGGCGAAGAGGGTCCGTTCGCGGTGGTGCTGGTCGGCGCCATGCTGGTGTCGGGCATCGAGACGGTCTGGCGCGGCGTCGAAGTGCCCCCGTACGCCCGCCGGATCGTGCGCCGCGACTATCGCGGCCAGGGCATCCGCCTCGCGCGCGGCGCGGAGATGGGGCGGTTCAACATGGGCTCGACCGTGATCGTGCTGCTGCCGCGGGCGGTGGGCGCCTTCGATGCCTCGCTGGTCCCGGAACAGGCGGTGCAGGTGGGCCAGGCCGTGGGCCGGGTAGCCGCCGGCGGAACGGTCACAATGTGACGCGCTTGGACAACTTGTGACGCGCTGGGCGATCCGGCGGGACAAATCTGGCCTAGAATGGCGCCCAATGCGGCATCCAAGCCAGGAGGCCCGGGGAGAGACCATGCAGATCGTGACGCGCCTGATTGCCCTTAGTCGTGCCGTGCAGCTGCGCAGGCAGTTCCGCGAGATCAACAAGGCCCTCGAGCACCTGGCGCCGAACGCGCGCCGCCAGCTGGCCGCCATCGCGCTGCGCGAATTCGCCAACGCATCGAAGAGCGAGTTCCCGCACCTCTACGCGACCCCTCCCGAAGACAAGTACCGGCCGTGGGGCAGCGGCACCGAAATCGGCCTCGAGCGCCTGCGCTCGGACAACCTGCAGGTGCGCCTGCGTGGCGTCGCACTGTGGCTGACCGTCGCCTACCACGAGACCAAGGATTCGCCCTTCGGCGAACAGCAGGACCTGCATCGCCAGGTGATGCGCTCCCTGCGCACGCTGAAGGAAGCCATCCCCTCGGCAGATCTCAACCGCTGGATGCTGGGAGAAGCGGAAGCAGCGTGACGAGGGACGGGAAAGGGGCTAGGGACTAAGGGGCTAGGTGCTAGAGAAAGCGGACCCTAGCCCCTAGCCCCTATCCTCATCCCCCGCATTCCGGCAACACCAGCACCTGCCCCGGCTTGATCGGGTAATGCGGCGCGCGCAGGTGGTTGGCGCCTGCAATGTCGCGCACGCTGCCGCAACCGGACTTGCGCGAGATCGCGTGCAGCGTGTCGCCTTTCTTCACCACGTAGCGGCGCGACTTCGGGGCCTGCCGGCGGGCGATCGCCACCGGCGGTGGACTCGGCACGACCGCGCTGTGCAGTTCGGCCGCGAGTTCCGCCCAGCGTCCGCTGGCGCAGTCGCGTGCATACACCGTCTCCAGGAAATGCGGCACGTGCAGGCGCGCGCCGGCCGGCTCGGCGCGTTGCGGATCGAGCTGCGGATTGAGGTTGCGCAGGGTCCGGAACCAGCCATCCGGATTGCCGTCCTGGCCAAGGCACACCGACAGCTCGGCCAGTGATGCCGGCCGGGCCAGGGTGATGCTGCCCGGGTTGCCATCGATGTGCGGGAACTCGAGCTTGTAGCGCTCCGGATGCATGAACAGCCATGCCGCGGCGAGCACCATCGGCACGTATTCGCGCGTCTCCTGCGACAGGTCGCGGTAGATCGACGGGTCCCAGAACGAGGACGAGCCGCCGGCACGGGCGACGCGGCGACGCATCGCGCCTTCGCCACCGTTGTAGGCGCCGATCACCAGTTCGAGGTTGTTGTTGAAGATGGCGAGCTGCTCGTCGATGTAGGCGGCGTTGGCGCGTGCGGAAAGGCGCGGGTCGAAGCGCTGGTCGAAGCCGTCGACGGTGGCGAGGCCGAAGCGCGTGCCGGTGGCGTACATGAACTGCAGCGGCCCGGATGCGCCCGAGCGCGACACCGCATGCACCTTGCCGCCGGATTCCTTGGCCAGCATGCCGAACAGCAGCGCTTCGGGCAGGCCGGCCTTTTCGTATTCGGGCCACATCAGGTAGCGCATGTACTGGTAGTTCTCGTACGCCGCCAGCAGGTTGGGCCGGTATTGCGTGAGCCATTCCTCGAGCGCCGCCTTGACCGGCCCGTTGAGGGCGATGACGTCGCCCAGCTCGCGCCCCTTGAGCAGGGTGATCGTGCGGCCGAGCTGCGGCAGCGCCGCCACCACCGGCGAGGACTCGCCCGCCTGCGTGGTGGCTTCCGGGGTACTGCCGACCTCGCCTTCCACGGCGACCGGACCGGATTCGATGCCCTGCCGCAGGAGGGTGTCGAGCACATCGACGAAGCGCTGCGTGTCGCAGCCGGCGACCCCGGCGCACTCGGCGGCCGCGGCGTGGATGTCATCCAGCGCCGCCGACATGTCGGTGCGCGCCTTCGCACCGTCGCCATCGCGCGCCACCTCCATTCCCGCCAGCCAGGCACGGCTGCCGGCATCGAGTCGCGCGTACAGGCGGGCAGCCGCCGCATCGTCGGTGGGGCCGGGCGCGCGGCTCGTGCGCGCAGGCGTACCGCTGCACGCGGCGGTGGCGAGCGCCACCAGCAGGAGGACGCCGGTCGGAAGGATTCGTTGCATTGCGGGGACGGCTCGAAGGCAATCCCGCACGGTAGCCGACCGCGTGCGCCAGCGGCAAGCCGGTCGAGCCGGGATTCGGGATTCGGGAGTCGGGACCGGGGCGTCCGTGGTCCAGGGACGTGATCCGGAATTCGCACGCTCACGCGGGAGCCGACTAGAATCCGGCGACTGCCATCCGACCCGCGCCTTCCGCGCTGCACACCCAAGGAGCTTCCCCTGGACGACATCCTGATCGGCAAGGGCGAAACCGAGGTGCGGCTGCTGCCGCGCTATGCGAACCGCCATGGAATGATTGCGGGAGCCACCGGCACCGGCAAGTCGGTCACGCTGATGCTGCTGGCGGAAGGCTTTTCGCGCCTCGGCGTGCCGGTATTCCTCGCCGACGTGAAGGGCGACCTCGCCGGCCTGTCGCAACCCGGCGTCGCCAGCGACAAGCTCAAGGCACGCATCGACACGCTCGGCATCGACTGGGCGCCGGCCGCCAACCCGGTGGTGTTCTGGGACGTGTACGGCGAGCTCGGGCACCCGGTGCGGACCACCATTTCGGAAATGGGCCCAACCCTGATTGCGCGCCTGCTGGAACTCAACGACACCCAGGCCGGCGTGCTCGAGGTGGTGTTCAAGGCAGCCGACGACCAGGGCCTTCTGCTGCTGGACCTCAAGGACCTGCGTGCGCTGCTGGGGTGGGCGGCGGAGCACGCGAAGGAGCTGTCGCAGCAGTACGGGCTGGTCTCGACGGCGTCGCTGGCGGCGATCCAGCGCGGCCTGCTCGGCCTCGAGCAGGCGGGCGCGGACCGCTTCTTCGGCGAGCCGGCGCTGGCCCTGTCGGACCTGCTGCGGCAGGACCTGTCCGGGCGGGGCGTGATCAACGTGCTGTCGGCGGACCAGCTGGTGCTCAAGCCCCGGCTCTACACGACCTTCCTCCTGTGGCTCCTGTCCGAACTGTTCGAGACGTTGCCGGAAGTGGGCGATCGCGACCGGCCGAAACTGGTGTTCTTCTTCGACGAGGCGCACCTGCTGTTCGACGATGCGCCGCCCGCGCTGCGCCAGCGCGTCGAGCAGGTGGTGCGCCTGATCCGCTCCAAGGGCGTGGGCGTGTATTTCTGCTCGCAGAACCCCGACGACGTGCCGGAGGTGGTGCTCGGCCAGCTCGGCAACCGCGTGCAGCACGCGCTGCGGGCGTTCACCCCGCGCGACCGCAAGGCGGTACTCGCCGCCGCGGAAACCTTTGCCTCCAACCCGCGCGTCGACGTGGCGGCGGAGATCACCCGCCTCGGCGTGGGCGAGGCTCTCGCCTCGACCCTGCAGGAGGGTGGCGTGCCGTTGCCCGTCGAGCGCGTGCTGGTCGCGCCGCCCACCTGCCGCATCGGACCGATC
>JAEZQS010000275.1 GCA_023412995.1 Pseudomonadota bacterium | reverse complement strand
GCCGCGTGCGGCCGCGGCGGCGACGAACAGGATGGGGAACTCGTCGATCATGTCGGCGACCCACGCGGGCGGGACGTCGATGCCCGTGAGTGGCGCATGGCGCACGCGCAGGTCGGCAATGGGCAGGCCCTCCGCCTCGGCCGGGGCTTCCTCGGTGATCTCGGCTCCCATCGCGCGCAGCGCCCGAAGCAGGCCGGTGCGCCGCGCATCGAGCCCCACGCGCCGCAGGAGCAGCTCCGATCCCGGCGTGATCGTCGCGGCCACCAGGAAGAAGGCGGCCGCGGAAAAGTCGCCAGGCACCTGCACGGCGCGTCCGTGCAGCACGGCGGCGCCCGCCACGCGCGCCCAGCCCGGGCCGCAGTCGACGGTGCCGCCGAACGCACGCAGCAGGCGCTCGGTGTAGTCGCGGGTCGGCTGGGGTTCGCGCACCAGGGTCTCGCCGGTTGCGCCGAGCCCCGCCAGCAGGATGGCCGACTTGACCTGCGCGCTGGCGAGCGGGAGGTCGCAGGCGATGCCGCGCAGGCGCGCGCCGCGCGCGAGCCCCAGCGGCGGCAGCCCGCCCGGCGCTGCATCGATCCGCGCGCCCATGGCGCGCAGGGGATCGATCACGCGCTGCATCGGACGACGGCGGAGCGAGGCATCGCCGGTGAGGACGCACGCCACCCCCTGCCCTGCCAGCAATCCGGCCAGCAGGCGCATGGCGGTGCCCGAGTTGCCGCAATCGAGTGCCGCCTCCGGCGCACGCAATCCGCCGGATCCGACGCCCAGGACCCGGCGCATGCCCGCGCACGGTGCCTCGATGCGCACGCCAAGCGCAGCGAGGATCGCCGAAGTGGCGTTCGTGTCGGCCGATTCGAGGAAGCCGCTGATGCGCGATTCGCCCTCGGCAAGGGCGGCAATCATCAGGGCGCGATGCGAGATGGACTTGTCGCCGGGGATGTCCAGGCTGCCGCGCAAGGGGCCCGCCGGCGCCATGCGCCAGTCGATACGCACGCCTTCACCGAGGTTCATTGCGCGCCGGGTGCCCAGGCGTCGAGCGCCTCCAGCAGGCGCGCATGGTCGGCGCCCGACCCGACGCTGATCCGCAGTGCCCGTGGCAGGGCATAGCCGCCCATCGGCCGCACCACGACGCCGCTGGCGAGGAGATGCCGCTCGAGCGGACCGGCATCGACGCCGGTGTCGACCAGCAGGAAGTTCGCCTGCGACGGCAGGCTGGCATACCCGCGTGCGGCGAGGTGGCGGGCGAGCGACTGGCGGTCGCGCGCGTTGCGGCGGCGCACGCGGGCGAGGTGGTCGCGGTCTTCCAGCGCGGCGGCGGCGGCGACCAGCCCGAGGGTGTTGACGTTGAACGATTCGCGTCGGCGCTCCAGCACCGCGACCACGCCAGGGTCGGCGACGAGGTAGCCCACGCGCAGCCCCGCCAGTCCGTGCGCCTTGGAGAAGGTGCGGGTCACGACCAGGTTGGAATGGCGCGGTGCCAGGGCGAGCGCGCTGGTCAGTCCGGGCGCATCGACGTATTCATGGTAGGCCTCGTCCACCACCACCAGCACGTCGCGTGGCACGGCGGCAAGGAATGCGGCGAGTGCCGCATCGTCGAACCAGGTGCCGGTCGGGTTGTTGGGATTGGCGAGGAACACCAGCCGCGTGTGCGCATCGATGGCGGCGGCGATGGCGTCCAGGTCGTGCCCCCACGGGGCCTGGGGATCCTCACGCGGCCGCGCTGGCACGGCGATGGCCGGCGCGCCTGCCGCGGCGGCCGCGATCGGGAACACGGCAAAGGCATGCTGCGAAAAGGCTACCGCGTGTCCTGCATCGGCGAAGCACTGCGCCAGCAGCATCAGCAGCTCGTGCGACCCGTTGCCGAGAGCGATGCAGGCCGGCCTCACCCCGAGCGAGGCCGCCAGGGCCTGCTTCAGCCGGGCGCCACGCGGGTCGGGATAACGCGCCACCCCGCCCAGCGCCCCGCGCAGTGCCGCACGGGCGCGCGGGCCGGGACCGAGCGGGTTTTCGTTCGAGCCGAGTTCGGCCAGCTGCGGACCAAAACGCTCGCGCAGCAGGGGCAGGTCGTGGCCGGGGTCGTACGCACGCAGGGCGGCGGTGACCGGCGTCGCCAGGCGCGCCGCATCGAACCGCGCAGCCGGGTTGGCGGCCACGTTCGTCGTCCGCGTCATGCGTCGGCGCCGATGAGCCGCACCGACAGGATGCCATCGATCTCGGCGATCGCACCGGCCAGCGGCGCCGGAACCGGTCCGTCAAGGTCGATCAGGTTGTAGGCCAGCTCACCGCGCGAGGCGTTGTGCATCTGCGCGATGTTCACGCCCGCCTCGCCCAGCACGTGCGACAGCTGCCCGATCATGTTGGGCTGGTTGCGGTTGGCCACGCACAGGCGCGCGCGGCCCGCCCGCGGCATCGTCGCCTGCGGGAAGTTGACGGCATTGCCGACGTTCCCCTGCTCGAGGAACTCGCGCAGCTGCCGTGCCGCCATCGCCGCGCAGTTTTCCTCCGCTTCGCCGGTGGAGGCGCCCAGGTGTGGCAGCGCGATGACGCGCGCGTGACCGGCAAGGTCAGCCCGCGGGAAGTCGGACACGTAGCGGCCGATGCGCCCCTCGGCCAGGCCCGACCGCAACGTCGCGGCATCGACGATGCCTTCGCGGGCGAAGTTGAGCAGCACGATGCCGCGTCGCGCATGTTCCAGCGCCCGCGCGTCGAACAGCCCGCGGGTGTGCTCGTTGAGCGGCACGTGGAAGGTGAGGTAATCCGAGGCCGAAAGAAGCGCATCGAGCGACGCGGCGCGGGTGACGTCGGCAGTCAGCTGCCAGGCGCCTTCCACCGTCATGTGCGGGTCGAATCCCACCACGTGCATGCCGAGCGCATGCGCCGCGTTGGCCACGCGGATGCCGATCGCGCCGAGGCCGACCACGCCGAGCGTGCGGCCGGCGAGCTCGCTGCCGACGAAACGCTTCTTCTGCGCCTCGATCGCCGCTTCCATGTCGTCGCCGGCATCGAGCGTGCGCACGAAGGCGAGCGCGTCGGGCAGGTTGCGCGCGGCCAGCAGCATGCCTGCAACCACCAGTTCCTTGACCGCGTTGGCATTGGCGCCGGGTGCATTGAACACCGGCACGCCGCGGGCGGAGAGCGCGGCAACGGGAATGTTGTTGGTCCCTGCCCCGGCCCGCGCGACCGCCTTCACGGAAGCGGGCACGGCGATGCCGTGCAGGTCGGCCGAGCGCAGCAGCAGCGCGTCGGGTTGGTCGACGTCGGGACCGACCCGGTAGCGGGCGGGCGGCAACTCCGCCAGCCCGTTCGGCGAAATGGTGTTGTAGGTCTGGATGGTGAACATGCGGGGTCCCGGTGGGCGATGCGATCCGTTTTCCGCCTCGCGGGCGGCAGCGCTTGGCCGGAGCGGCTCAGCCGTGGCGGCGGGCGAAGTCGCGCATGAAGTCGACCAGCGCCTGCACGCCCTCGAGCGGCATCGCGTTGTAGAGCGAGGCGCGCATGCCGCCGACGGCGCGGTGCCCCTTCAGCGCCAGCAGGCCGGCGGCTTCCGATTCGGCGAGGAACAGCGGATCGAGCGCGGCATCAGGCAGGACGAAGGGCACGTTCATGCGCGAGCGCGCCTCGGGCTGCACCGGGTTGCGGTAGAAGCCCGACGCGTCGATGGCGCCGTAGAGGAGATCGGCCTTGGCACGGTTGCGCTCCGCCATCGCGGCCAGGCCGCCGTTGCGGCGCAGCCACTGGAACACCAGGCCGGCCAGGTACCAGGCCCAGGTGTTGGGCGTGTTGAGCATCGAGTCCTGCGCCGCGTGCGCGGCGTAGCTGAAGATCTTCGGCAGATCCGGCGGGCAGCGTGCCAGCAGGTCCTCGCGCACGATCACCACCACCAGCCCGGACGGGCCGATGTTCTTCTGCGCGCCGGCATACAGCAGCGCGAAACGCGAGACTTCCAGCGGGCGCGACAGGATGGTGGACGACACGTCGGCCACCAGCGGCACCTCGCCGACATCGGGGATGTCGGTGAACTCCACCCCGCGGATGGTTTCGTTCGGCGTCACGTGGACGTAGGCGGCGGCGGGGTCGAGATCCCAGCCGGCACGGGGCGGAACGCGATCGTAGCCCGTCCCCGCCGACGAGGCGGCAATGCGCACCCCCGCGACCGCGCCGGCTTCGCGCGCCGCCTTCTCGCCCCAGTCACCCGTCAGCACGTAATCGGCGGAGCTGCCCCGCGCCAGGTTCATCGGGATCTGCGCGAACTGCTGGGTGGCGCCGCCCTGCAGGAACAGCACCCGGTGGCTGGCGGGGATCGCCAGCAGTTCGCGCAAGTCGGCTTCGGCGCGCCGCGCCAGTTCCATGAACGCCTTGCCGCGGTGGCTGACCTCCATCACCGACGCCCGCGCGCCATCCCACTCCAGCAGTTCCGCCTGCGCCTGGCGCAACACCTCTTCCGGCAAGGCGGCCGGTCCGGCACTGAAGTTGTAGGCGCGGCTCACGGGCGCTCCTCGGCAGGGGGGTTCCGCATTATGGCGCGATGCAGCAGGCTGGCAATCGGCGGCGACACGGCAGATCGGCGATGATCGGGCCGCCTGCCGGGGCTACCGCGCAAGGATTCGCCGCGAGCGCCGGTCCCTAGGGTCATCCGCGAGGATTCCGCCATGCTGCTGCGCCGACCTGCCGACATCCTGCCATCCGCCATCACACCCGAAGGCGTGTACCGCCGCCGTCGCGAGCTGCTCAAGGGACTGGCCGCTGTACCGGTCGCCCTCGCCGGCTGCGGCCGTGAGCCCGACGCGGCCCCGGCGGCAACCGCGGAACCGCTCGCGCCGCTCGCGGCCACCTCCAACCCGGCATTTTCCACCAGCGAGACGCAGACGAGCCGCGATGACGCGACCCACTACAACAACTACTACGAGTTCGGTACCGGCAAGGCCGATCCGGCTCGGCAGTCGGGCCGGTTCGTGCCGCAGCCGTGGACGGTGGAGGTGGCGGGACACGCCGAGCGCACCGGGCGCTTCGCGCTGGAAGACCTGTTGAAGGCGGCGCCGCTCGAGGAACGCGTCTATCGCATGCGCTGCGTGGAAGCCTGGTCGATGGTCATCCCCTGGATCGGGCTGCCACTCGCCAGCGTGCTCAAGCGCCTGCGTCCCACATCATCCGCGCGCTACGTAGCCTTCACCACGGTGGAACGGCCGGCGCAGATGCCCGGCCTCGCATCCGGGGTGCTGGACTGGCCGTACCGGGAAGGCCTGCGCATCGACGAGGCGATGCATCCGCTCACGCTGCTCGTCGTCGGTCTGTACGGCCACGTGCTGCCGAACCAGAACGGGGCACCGCTGCGCCTGGTGGTGCCGTGGAAGTACGGCTTCAAGGGCATCAAGTCGATCGTGCGCATCGAGTTCACCGAAACCCGGCCGCGCACGGCATGGAACGATGCCGCCGCGGGCGAGTACGGCTTCTATGCCAACGTGAACCCGGCCGTGGACCATCCGCGCTGGAGCCAGGCCACCGAGCGGCGCATTGCCGGCACGGGACTCGGCCTGCTCGGCAACCGCATCCGCACACTGCCCTTCAACGGCTACGCCGACCAGGTCGCCTCGCTCTACGCCGGCATGGACCTGGCAAGGGAGTTCTGATGGCGCGCCGGTTCGATCGCATCGCCGCGTCCAAGCCGCTGCTGTTCGCGCTTTGCCTGCTGCCGCTGGCCGGGATCGCCTGGGACGTGGTGCACGGCCGCCTCGGCGTCGATCCGGTGGCGCAACTGGAGCATCGCAGTGGCGACTGGACGCTGCGCCTGCTGCTGGCCACCCTGGCCGTCACGCCCTTGCGCACGCTGTCGAAGTGGCACTGGCTGGTGCGCTATCGCCGCATGCTGGGCCTGTTCGCGTTCTTCTACGCCAGCGTGCACTTCTCGATCTACCTCGCCATCGACCTCGGCGGCTTCTGGACCCAGGTGCTGGCGGAGATCGCGAAGAAGCCCTACATCACCGTCGGCTTCACCGCCTGGCTCGTGATGCTGCCGCTGGCGCTCACCTCGACCCGCGCCATGCAGCGTCGCCTCGGGCGCAACTGGTTGCGCCTGCATCGCCTGGTCTACCTCGCCGGCGTGTGCGGCGTACTGCACTACCTGTGGCTGGTGAAATCGGGTAACACGCTCGCGGTGAGCGAACCGATGCTGTACCTCGCCCTCCTCCTGGTGCTGCTGGCCGCGCGCGTGCCGGGCTGGCTGCGTCGGCGCATGCCGCCGCGAACGGCGAACGCTGCCCAAGCGGCGGTGGCACCGCGCCCGCCTGCCTGAGGGCGCGTGGCGCCAGGCCCACCGAAGCGGCCGGCGGGCCGCTAGAAGCCGCGATGGAACAGCAGCCCGAGGCAGATCGCGATCAGCGCGGCGACGCCGACCAGCCACCACATGCCGCGATGGCTGGCGTTGCGGCCGCTGCCGGCGTGGGCGATGGCGTCGAACGGCTCGGTGATGGCATGGGCATCGGCGGCGGCGGCCTGGCCGCGCAGCGGCAGGCCTGGCGCTTCCACCACGAACAGGCACCGCCCGAACGCGAGCTGGTCGCCAGGATGGATCACCGCATCGCGCACGCGTATGCCGTTCACCGCCGTTCCTGCCGGAGAGCCAAGGTCGCGCAGCCAGATGCTGTCGCCGCCAATCTCGATCGCCGCGTGCTGCTGCCCCGCCTGCGCGTCGTCGATGACGAGGCCGCAACCGGCGCCGCGCCCCACCACCAGTCGGCCGTGCACCGCGATGGTCTTGCCGAAGTGCGCGCCGGAAACGCCGCGCAGCACCACCCGGGTGCTGCCTGGCGCCGCGCCGGCGGCAGGCGGATCGGGCGGCACGGTGGTGACGATCACGTCGTCGTGGTCGGGCTTGAGCGTGATGGCGATGCGCCCGAGGCACAGCAGGTCGCCCGGGCGCAGCAAGGCCTTCTCGCGCACCGGGCGGGCATTGACGTGGGTGCGTGCGGCGGGGTCGAGCACCTCGAGCACGGTGCCGCGCGCATCGAGCGTGACGCGCGCGTGGCGTGGCGCCACGCCGGCGCCGTGCAACACCAGCGTGTTGCCATCCGCGTTGCCGAGTTCGATGGTGCCGCCGTCCAGGACAAAGTCGGCGTGCTCGCCGTTGGCAAAGCTCAGGCGCATCGGAGGCTGTTCGCGGGACGTGCCGGAACTCTATCACAGCGCCGCCGGCGCCCCCGCCAGTGCGCGCCGCACCGCTGTCGCGCGGCTGCGGCACGCGGCATCATGGCGCCCCGGTTTCCCGCGTACCCACTCGCATGCCTGTCATCGACATCAGCCGCAGCCACCATGGCCAACCCGCCCGCGCCCGCGCCGCGCTCGATGAAGCGGCGCGGTCGCTTGCCGCCTCCTACGGCATCCGCCACCGCTGGGAAGGCGAGCGCCTGCTGTTCGAACGCAGCGGCCTGCGCGGACATGTCGAGGTGGGCCCGACGGACCTGCGCCTGCGCATCGAGCTCGGGTTGCTGCTTGGCACGCTCAAGCCCGTTATCGAGCGCGAGATCGAACGCCAGCTCGACCAGCACCTTGCCTGATGCGGGTGCCGGCGCGTTGGCCGGGGCGGCGCACGCTGTTGTAAGCTCGCCGTCGACCACGCGCAGCGCGTCCGGTGGATCCCCGATGTCCGAACTCAAAGCCCGCTTCGACGCTGCGGCCGAACGCGTCATGAACCTGCCGGAGCGGCCGGACAACGACACCCTGCTCAAGCTCTACGCGCTCTACAAGCAGGGCTCGGAAGGCGACGTATCGGGGCCCAAGCCCGGCTTCTTCGATTTCGTGGGTACCGCCAAATACGAGGCGTGGTGCAAGCTCAAGGGCACCCGCTGCGAGGACGCGCAGCAGAAATACGTCGAACTGGTGGGAAAACTCGCCGACGGCTGAGCCGGGCCCGCCACGCCGGACCTGCGGCGTGCCGTTCTTCCTGGCGATCCCGGCGAAGCGCCGACGCGAGTCCTCAGCGTCCCGGCTGAATGCGGTTGCGTTCCTGTTGCCGGTCCCACGCGCGCAGTTCGTCGCGCACGTGCGCGATGCGCTGGCGGCCCAGCGCGTTGCGGCCTTCGTCCAGCACCTGTGCATCGAGCAGCTCGGCCAGGCGCTGCGCGGCGGGCAGCAGCATGTCCCACGCGTCCAGCGCCGGGAGCGGTCCGGGCAGCGTCATGAACAGGGTGACGCCGGGGGTGCGCACGGCATCGAGTTCGGCCATGTCGAAGCTGCCCGGCTTGACCATGTTGGCCATGCTGAATACCGGTCCCTCGCTGCCACGCCCGCTGGCCAGGCGATGGAAGATGCCCATGTCGCCGAACTGCAGGCCGGCCTTTTCGGCGGCGACCACCACGTCGGTGCCGGCCAGCATCCCGCCGGCGCGCGCCGCGACGTACAGGGTAACGATGCGTTCGATCGGGCGGTCCGGCCTCACGCCGACGGCGGGCCGCGGCGGGCGCGCCGGAGCGTCCGGCGCACCGCCGTCGAGCGGCATCGCCAGCTGTTCCTGTTCCGCCCCGTCTCCGCCCGCGCCGTCCAGCGTCGGTTCGACCCGTTCGCTGCCGCGCCGCCGCGGTCCGCGCCGCTCACCCTGTCCGGGCCTGCCGGGACGCCCGAACAGGTAGATCAGCACCAGCGCGAGTGCGCCCAGCACGAGGAGCGGGATGCCGACGGCGGGATTCCAGTGCATGCGCGTGACCCTCGAAGGACGGGACGTCAGGCGGCGCCGGCAAGGCGCGCCGCTTCGGCAAGGTCCACCTGCACCAGTCGCGATACGCCCGGTTCGCGCATGGTGACGCCGCAGAGCTGGCGCGCGGCTTCCATGGTCGCCTTGTTGTGGGTGACGAAGATGAACTGTACGCGCTCGCTCATCTCGTTGACGAGGGCCGAGAAGCGCCCGACGTTGGCCTCGTCCAGCGGCGCGTCGACCTCGTCCAGCAGGCAGAACGGCGCCGGGTTGAGGCGGAAGATGGCGAACACGAGAGCCACCGCGGTCAGAGCCTTCTCCCCGCCCGACAGCAGCGAGATGGAGCTCACGCGCTTGCCGGGCGGCCGCGCCATGATGGTCACGCCGGTCGAGAGCAGGTCTTCCCCGGTCAATTCCAGATGCGCGTGGCCGCCGCCGAACAGGCGCGGGAACAGCTCGCGCACGCCGGCATCGACGCGCTCGAACGTTTCCTTGAAGCGCAGCCGCGTTTCCTTGTCGATCTTGCGGATGGCCGCCTCGAGGGTCTCCAGCGCCGTGCCGAGGTCGGCCAGCTGTGCATCGAGGTAGGCCTTGCGCTGCGACTGCTCGCCGTACTCCTGGATCGCGGCGAGGTTGACCGGCTCGAGCCGGCGGATCTTGAGATCCAGCTCGGCCAGGGCGGTCTGCCAGGCCTCGGCGTCGGCCTCGCCGGGCAGCGATTCGAACAGCGCCTGCTGCTCGAACCCGGCCTCGGCAATCGCCTGCGCCAGCGCACGCGCGCGCAGGCGCTGCTCCTGTTCACGCAGCCGAAGTTCCGCCTGCGCCTCGCGCAGCTCGCCAAGGCGCTGCTCGAACTGGTGGCGCGACTGGTCGAGGCGGCGCACCGCCTGGTCCTCTTCTTCCTGCGCCTGGCGCGCCTCGACCAGCTGGCGATCGAGCAGCAGGCGCTGGTCCAGGTGCAGCTGGCGCTCCCGCTCGAGCTCACCGAGCGGATCGCTGCCGGAAGCCAGGCGCGCGGCAATTTCGGCGGCGCGCGCCGCGAGCTGCGCCAGCTGGCCCTGCATGCGTTCGAGGGATTGTTCCAGCGCCGCCGCGGCACTGCGGCGCCCGCCGGTGTCGAGGGCCAGCTGGTGCGCGGCATCATGCGCCTCGCGCGCGTTCATGCGCGCTTCCTCGCGCGCTTCCAGCAGCGTGCGCCGTTCCGCTTCCAGCTGCTGCCGCTGCTGTTCGAGGGCGGTCATCTCCTGCATGGCGACATCGAGCCGACCGCGCGCCTCGCGCACCTGCTCGCGATCGGTCGCGGTGCGTCCCTCGAGCTCGCCCATTTCCTGGGCAATGCGCGACAGCCGTTCCTGCACGCCGTCGATCCGCCCGCGCTGTCCCTGCACCTGGCCCGCCACCTCGGCCAGGCGCCGGTGCGACAGGTGCAACGCGCGCTGCGCCTCGTCGCGCGCGCGTTCGGCAGCGAGGCGCGCCTCGTGGCCGCGCTGCAGCGCCTCGCCCTCCGCGGCGATCGCCTGCTCGAGGGTGCCCGTGCGTGCCGCGAGCTCGCGGATCTCGCGTTCGCGCGCGATGACGCCCACCTGTGCGCCGGCACCCCGGTTCACCCGGGCGAACCCGGCGCCGAACCATTCGCCCGCCGGCGTCACCAGCGAATCGCCGGGTTCCAGCGAGGTGGCCCGCGCCGCGGCCTCCTCGAG
>JAEZQS010000271.1 GCA_023412995.1 Pseudomonadota bacterium | reverse complement strand
CGAGCGCACGACCCCTGCAACGGCGGGCTGCTCGGGTTCTTCGCTCGGGCGCAGCATCTGCGGCAGCGGCGCCGGTGCGACCGGCGTCGTGCGCTGGTAGCTCGGCTTGACCTCGTCGCCGAGGTCGGCGCCGCGCAGGCGCTGGATTTCCAGGTGCGGCGTCTCGAGCTGGTCGTCGGCGACCACGATCACGTTGACGTCGTGGCGCGCCTCGATCTCGGTCAGCTGGCGACGCTTTTCGTTGAGCAGGAAGTTGGCCACGCTCGGCGGTGCCTGCACCAGCACCTGGCCGGTGCTGTCCTTCATCGCATGTTCCTCGACCAGGCGCAGGGCCGAGAGCGAGAGCGACTCGACGCCGCGGATGCGGCCGTGCCCCTCGCAGCGCGGGCAGACGATCTGCGTCGCTTCGCCCAGGCTCGGGCGCAGGCGCTGGCGCGACATCTCGAGCAGGCCGAAGCGCGAGATGCGCCCGACCTGCACGCGCGCACGGTCGAGCTTGAGCGCATCCTTCAGCTTCTCCTCGACCTCGCGCTGGTGGCGCGGCGAATCCATGTCGATGAAGTCGATGACGATCAGGCCGCCAGCGTCGCGGATGCGCAGCTGGCGCGCGATCTCGACCGCCGCCTCGCAGTTGGTGTTGAACGCCGTGTCCTCGATGTCGCTGCCCTTGGTCGCCTTCGAGGAGTTGATGTCGATGGCGGTCAGCGCCTCGGTCTGGTCGATCACGATCGAGCCGCCGGAGGGCAGGCGCACGGTGCGCTCGAACGCGTTCTCGATCTGGCTTTCGATCTGGAAGCGCGAGAAGAGCGGGGTGGTGTCCTGGTAGAGCTTGAGCTTGCGCAGGTTGTTCGGCATGACCTGCTGCACGAACTCGCGCGCGTCCTGGTAGAGCTCCTCGTGGTCGATCAGGATCTCGCCGATGTCGTTGCGCAGGTAGTCGCGCAACGCGCGGATGATCAGGCGCGATTCCTGGTAGATGAGGAAGGGCGCGTGGCGCGATTGCGCCGCCTCCGAGATCGCCTTCCACAGCTGCAGCAGGTAGTCGAGGTCCCACTGCAGTTCCTCGGCGTCGCGGCCGAGGCCGGCGGTGCGCACGATCAGCCCGATGTCCTCGGGCACCTGCAGGTGGTCGAGTGCCTCCTTGATCGCCTGCCGGTCCTCGCCCTCGATGCGGCGCGAGACGCCGCCGGCCTTCGGGTTGTCCGGCATCAGCACCATGTAGCGGCCGGCGAGGCTGATGAAGGTGGTGAGGGCGGCGCCCTTGTTGCCGCGCTCTTCCTTCTCGACCTGGACGACCAGCTCCTGGCCTTCCTTGAGCAGCTCGCGGATGCCGGCCTTGGCCGGGTTCACGCCGGCCGTGAAGTACTGCTCGCCGATTTCCTTCAGCGGCAGGAAGCCGTGGCGGTCGGCGCCGTAGTCGACGAAGCAGGCTTCGAGGGAGGGTTCGACGCGGGTGATGCGCGCCTTGTAAATGTTGCCTTTCTTCTGTTCGCGGGAGGGGATCTCGATATCGAGGTCGTAGAGGTTCTGTCCTTCCACGATCGCCACGCGCAACTCTTCCCGCTGAGTCGCGTTGATCAACATGCGCTTCATTGTCGTTTTTTCCTTGTGGCGCTCGACTGCGTCGGCGCTGCGCGAGGGAATCGCGCTACGCGATTGCCCGCATTTCGCGGGCCGACGGCGGCAGGTGCGCCTGGGTTCCAACCGGCGCTTCCGCGCGCCGGCATCAATGGGGTTGCCGCGTGCCCGCGGATCCGCGCCGCCCTTCCGGCGGCGAGCAATCCACGACCCGAGCCAGTACGATTCGCCTCGTTCCGGTGCAGCGTTCCAGCCTGGAAGGCGCTGCGCGGGAATCCCAGAGGGACGCAATGGACGGGTGCGCAAAGGAGTCCGGACTCCCGCGGAGGGGTGCCGGACGACGCAACTCGCCCGCCCAGCATAGCAGTTTCGGGAAGATTTTTTCAATGAAGACACAGACTTCGGCGCCAAATCGCGAATCCGCCGAAGCGCCGCGCGCGACCCTCGTCGCGGTACCGGCCGATCGCGAGGGGCAGCGCCTGGACAACTTCCTCGCCGGGCGCCTCAAGGGGGCGCCGCGCAGCCTGATCTACCGCATCTGCCGCACCGGCGAGGTGCGCGTCAACGGCGGGCGTGCCAGGCCGGACAGGCGGCTGGCGGCCGGGGACGAAGTGCGCATTCCGCCGGTCCGGCTCGCTCCTGCCGCCGAGCCCGCCATGCCCGCCGCCGGACGGCTGGACCGCATCGAGTCCGCCATCGTGCACGAGGACCGCGAGTTCCTGGTGATCGACAAGCCCTCCGGGGTGGCCAGCCACGGCGGCAGCGGCGTCGACTTCGGGGCGATCGAACTGCTGCGCGCGGCGCGCCCGCGCGACACCCTGGAACTGGTCCACCGGCTGGACCGCGACACCAGCGGCGTGCTGGTGCTCTCGCGCAAGCGTTCTGCCCTGACCGGCCTGCAGGCGGCGATCCGCGAGGGCAGGGTGGAAAAGCACTACCTCGCCCTGGTGCAGGGTGTCCTGCCGCAGGCGCGCCTGGACGTGGACGCGCCGCTGCGCAAGTCCGTCCTGCAGGGCGGCGAGCGCATGGTGCGGGTGGATGCCGAGGGCAAGGCCTCGCGCTCGCGTTTCACCGAAGTGGCGCGCCACGCCGGCGCCAGCCTGGTGGACGTGGCGCTCGACACCGGCCGCACGCACCAGATCCGCGTGCACGCGCAGCACATCGGCCATCCGGTGGCGGGCGATCCCAAGTACGGCGAGCGCGAGTTCAACCGCAGCATGCGCGAGCTGGGGCTGAAGCGCCTGTTCCTGCATGCGGCGCGGTTCGAGTTCCAGCTCGGCGAGCGCAGCTATGCCTTCAGCGCGCCGCTGCCGGCCGAGCTCTCGGCCGTGCTCGACGCCCTCGAAGGGCGCGGGGGCAAGCCGAGGTGATCGCGCTGGCCGGCTTCGATGGCGACGACACCCTGTGGCACAGCGAGGGTTACTACCAGCATGCCGGCGCCGAGTTCGAACGCATCGTCGGCCAGTGGGTCGATGTCGCCACCGAGCCAGTGCGCCGCCGGCTGCAGGCCATCGAGCGGCGCAACCTGGCGCTGTTCGGCTACGGTGCCAAGGGCATGGCGCTGTCGATGGTCGAGGCGGCGATCGAGCTCACCGGGGGCGCGATCGATGCCACCGCCATCCACCGCATCGTCGCGCTCGGCAAGGCCGTGCTGGACCACCCGGTGGAACTCCTGCCCGGCATCCGTGCGGCGGTGGAGGCGGTGGCCGCGCGGCATCGCATCGTGCTGGTCACCAAGGGCGACCTGTTCCACCAGGAGCGCAAGGTCGCCCTTAGTGGCCTCGGCGACCTCTTCCACCGCATCGAGATCGTGTCGGAGAAGGACCAGCGCAGTTACGCCCGCGTGCTCGGCGAGTTCGGCATCGCGGCGGATGCCTTCGCGATGATCGGCAATTCGTTGCGCTCGGACATCGAGCCGGTGATCGCGCTGGGCGGCTGGGGCATCCACATGCCCTACCACGTCACCTGGGAACACGAGCTCGAGCACGGCGTGCGCAACGGCCACCCGCGCGTGATCACCATCGCTGGCGCGGACGGGATCCCGTCGGCGCTGGCCGCCTGCGCGTGAGCGCCGGGGCGTCCTTCAGCTCTTCGCCAGCAGGTCGTCGACGCGCGCGGCGCAGATGAAATCGTTGAGCGACAGGCCGCCCACGTCGTGGGTGGACCAGGACACGTGGCAGCGGTCGTACCCCACCTCGAGATCCGGGTGGTGGTCTTCGCGGTGCGCCACCGACGCCACCGCGTTGACGAAGGCCATGGTGTGGAAATAGTCCGGAAAGCGGAAGGTCCTGGCGATCGCGTCACGGCCAGCGGCCGCCTTCCACTCCGGCAGGGCGGCCAGCCAGCGGTCGATCTCGCCGCCGGCGAGCGCACCTTCCTTGCCCTTGCGCGGCACGCAATGCGCGGCAAGCAATGACTGGACGTCGCTGGTGTTCATGGGCGGACTCCTCGCTGCGGAACGCCCGATGATACGGCGCCGCGGCACGCGGCGGATGACGCCCGCATGATTCAGGACTAAACTGGTACGGATTGAGGATTGCCCAACGATGATCTCGCTCTCCGCCACCGCCCAGGACCACTTCCGCAAGCTGGTCGAGCAACAGGCGCTGCCTGGCCTCGGCATCCGCCTGCATGCCGTGCACGGCGGCACCGCACGGGGCGACTGCCAGCTGGAATTCTCCGAACCAGGAGATCGCGACGGCAGCGAATGGGAAGTCGAATGCGAGGGTTTTTCGCTCTACGTCGACGCCGCTAGCGTGCCTTTCCTCGATGGCGCCACGGTCGATTACGTCCGCTCGGCCACAGGGGGCGAGTTGACGATCCGCGCGCCGGCGCTTCGCAGCGTGGCGCCTGCCGCCGACGCGAGCGTGGTGGAGCGCGTGCGATACGTCATCGAGTCGGAGGTGAACCCGCAACTCGCCTCGCACGGGGGACATGTGAGCCTGCGCGAAGTGACCGCCGAAGGCGTCGTCGTGCTGCAGTTCGGCGGTGGCTGCCACGGTTGCGGCATGGCCGACGTGACCTTGCGCAATGGCGTCGAGCGCACGCTGCGCGAGCGGGTTGCCGAAGTCACCGGCGTGCAGGATGCGACCGACCATTCCACCGGTGCCCGCCCCTACATGCAGCGCCAGGCTGCCACGGCTTCCCGCGGTCGCTAGTGCGCAACGCCGCGCCGACGACGCGCCAGGCGCCGGCACCGACCGGGAAGTGAAGGGAAGCGGAGCGCCCGCGCCGTCGCCGGACGCCCGTCCTGGCCGCTCAGCGGCTGGCGGTGCCGTGCAGGTCCACCAGCTTGCCCTCGGGCAGGCTGGCGAAATACGCCGCGACGTTCGCGATGTCCTCGTCCGACAGGGTGGCGACGAAGCCCTTCATGATCGCGTTGGTGCGCTCGCCGCTCTTGTACTCGTGCAGGGCGCGCGCGAGGTAATCCTCGTACTGGCCGGCAATGCGCGGGTATTGCGGATCGATCCCCGCGTTGCCGTCGGCCCCGTGGCAGGCCTGGCAGGGTATCGCCTTGGCCTTGCCGGCTTCGATGTCTGCGGCGGCGGCGGGCAGGGAAACCGCGGTGGTCGCGATCAGCAGCGGGATCAGCAGGCGATTCATCGGGATGGCAATCCTGATCATTGCGGCGCGCATCAGGGCGCGAGGCTGGAAAGGTAGGTGGCGATGTTGCGGATGTCGGCATCGCTCAGGCTCTGGCCCTGCGCACGCATGGTGGGATGCGCGCGTTCGCCGCTGCGGTACTGCGTCAGTGCCGCGACCAGGTAGTCGTAGTTCTGGCCGCCGATCTTCGGCACGTGGTAGTTCGGGTACGCATTCTTCCAGCCGATGATCCCGTGGCAACCGATGCAGGTGTAGGCCTTGGCCTTGCCGGCGGCGGCATCGCCCTTTTCGACCGCGAGGCAGGGCATGGCTGTGAGGGAGAGGGCGATGGCAGCAAGCAGTGTCGCTCGGGTCATGTTCCGTTCCGGTGCGGCGAAAGGTTGGTGTGCGCGGCGTTGAGCCGCCGAAGTATAGCGGGCGAGTCCGCATTCGGGCCACCAAGCGCGGTGTGGCGCCGCAATCGCAGTCGGCAGACTCGCGTTGGGTTCGTGCCGCACGCCGCCTGCGCGGCACGCGCAGGTCGCCGGCAGCGTATCGGTTTCACGACGGTTTCCTGTCGGGATGCAACGTTCCGACGAGGCCGCGCATCTGCTGGTCGCAAGGCGTGACTACCGGCTCACGACGGCGGCTGGACAACCGATCAGGATGCGCCCGCCATCGACATGCGCCCTGCCATTGCGCTACCGTAGTGATGTAGTTTAGTATAACACCTAGACGTCCCCGACCGAGGCGCGCCGCCATGTCACGAATTCCTGCTTCCGCTCCCCTCCTGCCGCGCCTCCTGCGCGGTGCCGTGCTCGCGTCCGTGCTGCTGGCGCTGGCCGCCTGCAACCAGGACCCGGCCGGCAAGGCCGACGCCAATGCCCATGCCGCGCTGCCGGTGGAGGTCGCGACCGCCTCGCAGCAGTCGGTGACGGCGAACTATTCCGGCACCGCCACGCTGGAAGCGGTCGGCGAGGCGCAGGTGGTGGCCAAGACCAGCGGCACCATCGAGAAGATCCTGGTGGAAGAGGGCATGCGGGTGAAGAAGGGCGAGGTGCTGGCCCTGCTCGACGACGGCCCGGCGCGCAACAAGCTCGAGCAGGCGACGGCCGCGCTGCGCAAGGCGGAGGCGGCGTTCGAGAAGGCCGAGAAGGGCTTCGCCCTCAAGATCACTCCGCGGGCCGACTACGACCGCGACAAGTTCGACCTCGAGGCGCAGCGCGCCGTCGTTGCCGGCGCGCGCATCGAGCTGGCCTACACGCGCGTGGTGGCGCCGATCAGCGGCGTGGTCTCGCGCCGATCGGTGAAGACCGGCAACCTCGTGCAGGTCAACCAGGCGATGTTCGACATCGTCGACATGGAGCCGCTGCAGGCGGTACTGAACGTGCCCGAGCGCGACCTCGCCACGCTCAAGGCGGGGCAGCCGGTGCGCATGAAGGTCGATGCGCTGGCAGGCAAGTCGTTCGAGGGATCGATCGCGCGCATCGCGCCGGTGGTGGATGCCGCCAGCGGCACCTTCCGCGCGACCTGCGAGTTCCGCGATTCGACCGCCACGCTGAAGCCCGGCATGTTCGGGCGCATCGAGGTGGCTTACGACGAGCGGCACGACGCACTCGTGGTGCCGCGCGCCGCGATCGTCGAGGAAGACGGCGAAAGCGCGGTGTTCGTGATCGAGCCGGCGCCGCCCAAGCCGGCGACGCCGGCAACGACGAAGGGCAAGCCGGGCGAGGCGGTGGCCGCCGAGCGAGCGAAGCCGCTGCCGCCGGTGTTCGTCGCCAAGCGGCGCGTGGTCCATACCGGATATGCCGAAGGCGACCGGATCGAAGTACGCGAAGGCCTCGCCGAAGGCGACCGCGTGATCACCATCGGTCGCAATGCCGTGCGCGACGGCACCGAGGTGCAGCTGGTCGAAGAGGAGCCCGCGCAGGTCGCGGCGACCGCCACGGCACCGGCCGGACCCGCGCAATGAGCCTGCCGGAGCTCGCCACGCGCCGGCGGGTCACCGTCGGCATGCTGACGCTCACCCTGGTGCTGTTCGGACTGATCGGGCTGTCCGGCCTCAAGGTCAACCTGCTGCCGGACCTGTCCTACCCGACGCTGACGGTGCGCACCGATTACGAGGGCGCCGCGCCGCTGGAGATCGAGAACCTCGTCAGCCAGCCGGTCGAGGAAGCGGTCGGCGTGGTCAAGAACGTGCGCAAGGTGCACTCGGTGTCGCGCACCGGCCAGTCCGACGTCGTGCTCGAGTTCTCGTGGGGCACCGACATGGACATGGCGAGCCTGGAGGTGCGCGACAAGCTCGACACGCTGCAGCTGCCGCTGGAAGCGAAGAAGCCCCTGCTGCTGCGCTTCAACCCGTCCACCGACCCGATCCTGCGCCTGGGCCTCAGCGCGCCCGGCACCGGCGAGGCCGGCGAGGCGCAGCTCAAGCAGCTGCGCCGCTTCGCCGACGACGAACTCAAGAAGCGCATCGAACCGGTTGCCGGCGTCGCCGCGGTGAAGGTCGGTGGCGGCCTCGAGGACGAGATCGACGTCTCCATCGACCAGCAGAAACTGGCGCGGCTCGGCATCGACATCAACGACGTCATCACGCGCCTGCGCAACGAGAACGTCAATGCCTCGGGTGGGCGCATCGAGGAGGGCAGCCAGCGCTTCCTGGTACGCACCATCAACCAGTTCCGCAGCCTCGACGAGATGCGAGAGCTGCTGGTGGCGCTCGACAACGGGGTGCCGATCCGCCTCAAGGACATCGCCGAGGTGCGCCAGGGCTACAAGGAACGCGAGGGGATCGTCCGCATCGACGGGCGCGAGGCGATCGAGCTCGCCATCTACAAGGAAGGCGACGGCAACACGGTGAGCGTGGCGAAGGCCGTCAAGGCCCAGCTCGGCACGTTGAAGGAATCGCTCCCGGCCGGGGCGACGCTCTCCACCATCGAGGACCAGTCCGTCTTCATCGAGCATGCGCTGGGCGAGGTGAAGTTCGACGCCATGCTGGGCGGCCTGCTGGCCATCCTCATCATCTTCTTCTTCCTCGGCGACGCGTGGAGCACGTTCATCATCTCGCTCTCGCTGCCGGTGTCGCTGATCGCGACCTTCTTCTTCATGGACCAGCTGCATCTCTCGCTCAACGTGATGTCGCTGGGCGGACTGGCGCTGGCGACCGGCATGGTGGTGGACGATTCCATCGTCGTGCTGGAGAACATCGCGCGCTTGCGCGAGAAGGGACTGTCGATCGTCAAGGCCGCGGTGCAGGGCACGGCGGAGGTCGGCATGGCGGTCACCGCCTCGACGCTCACCACGGTGGCGGTGTTCTTCCCGCTGGTGTTCGTGCAGGGCGTCGCCGGCCAGCTGTTCCGCGACCAGGCGCTGACCATCACGTTCGCCATGCTGGTTTCGCTGGTCGTGGCGATGACCCTGATCCCGATGCTGGCCTCGCTCAAGGGGCGCTCGCCGCTTGCCTATCGCGAGGAGCCGGCACGCGAACCCCGGCCATTGCCACGCAACCGCGTCGCACGCGCGCTGGTCGTCGCCGGGCGCCTGGTCGCGCGGGTGCTGTTCCAGATCGTGCCTCGGATCGTCGCCTGGCTGGTCGCGACCGCCTCGCGCGCGGGCGGCACGGCGGTCGGGCGCGCGCTGCGCTTCGTCGGCCGCGGCGTGACCGCGCCCTACGATCGCGCGGCGGCGTTCTACCACCGCTCGCTTCCGGCGGCGCTTGCCCATCCCTGGCGCGTGCTCGGCTTCGCCGCGGCCGCGCTCGCGGCGGCGCTGGCCCTGGTACCGACGCTCGGACTCGATCTCATCCCGCAGCTGGCACAGGGCCGCTTCGACATGACGGTCACGCTGCCGCCCGGCACGCCGCTGGCCGAGACCGATCGCATCGTGCAGCAGATCTCGACCCGCCATGCCGACGATCCGGGCGTGGCCTCCATCCATGGCGTGGCCGGCGCCGGCACCCGCCTGGATGCGAACCCGACCGAGTCCGGCGAGAACATAGCGCGCCTCTCGATCGCGCTCGAGGACGGCGGCGGCAAGGCCATCGAGGCGGCCGAAATCGCGCGACTGCGCGCCGACGTCCCGCGCGCCGATGCCAGCGTGAAGTTCGCGCGACCGCAGCTGTTCAGCTTCTCCGCGCCGCTCGAAGTGGAGATCCGTGGCTACGACCTCGATGCGCTCGCCAAGGGCGGCAATCGGCTGGCCGAGCTGATGAAGGCATCGCCGCGGTTCACCGACGTGAAGTCGACGGTGGAAGGCGGCTACCCCGAGATCCAGGTGCGCTTCGATCAGGACCGCGCGGCCGCGCTCGGACTGACCTCGCGCGACATCGCCGACCGCCTCGTGCGCAAGGTGAAGGGCGAAGTGGCCACCCGCTACGATTTCCGCGACCGCAAGATCGACGTGCTGGTGCGTGCACGGCTGGCCGACCGCGGCAGCGTCGAGGACATCCGCAACCTCGTCGTCGGCTACGTCGCGGCGCCGGTCGCGGCGGCGGGCGGCAACACCACGCCGGCAGCGCCGGCGAGCCTCTCCGATACCGCGCGATCCGCCGGCGACACGCCGATCCGGTTGTCGGCCGTGGCGGACGTCCTCGCCACCGAGGGGCCGAGCGAAATCCACCGCATCAGCCAGGAGCGCGTCGCCATCGTCTCCTCCAACCTGCGCCACGGCGACCTCGCCAGTGCAGTCGCCGAAGTGGAGCAGATCGTCGCCGCGCATCCGCTCGCCGCCGGCGTCAAGGTGCGCGTGGGCGGGCAGAGCGAGGAACTGGATGACTCGGTGCAGTCGCTGCTGTTCGCGCTGGGGCTGGCGATCTTCCTTGTCTACCTGGTGATGGCCTCGCAGTTCGAGTCGCTGCTGCATCCCTTCGTCATCATGTTCTCGATCCCGCTGGCCGCGGTCGGTGCGGTGGCAGCGCTCAAGCTGTCGGGCTCGGCGATCTCGGTGGTCGTCTTCATCGGCCTCATCATGCTGGTCGGCATCGTGGTCAAGAACGCGATCGTTCTGATCGACCGCGTCAACCAGCTGCGCGAAGCCGGCGTCGCCAAGCGCGACGCGATCGCCCAGGGCGCCGAATCGCGCCTGCGGCCGATCGTGATGACCACGCTGTGCACGCTGATCGGTTTTGCTCCGCTCGCCATCGGCGTGGGCGAGGGCGCCGAAGTGCGTGCCCCGATGGCCCTGACGGTGATCGGCGGCCTGGCGGTGTCGACGCTGCTCACCCTGGTGGTGATCCCGGTGGTGTACGACCTGCTCGACCGGCGCGCGGACGAGTGGTACGTCGCGCGCGGCGAACGCCACCGGGCCCGCGCGGCCGGGCATGCGGCCGACGAGGATGCGGCGAGGTCGCCGGCAGGGGAGGCCGCATGAGCCTCGCCGAGCTCAGCCTGAAGCGTCCCGTCAGCGCGATCATGTTCTTCGTGTCGATGGTCGTGGTGGGACTGATCGGCGCGTTCCGGCTGCCGCTGGAGCAGTTCCCGGCCATCGATGCGCCGTTCCTGTTCGTGCAGATCCCTTACCCCGGTTCCACCCCGGGCGAGATCGAGCGCACCATCGCCCGGCCGGTGGAGGAAGCGCTTGCGACGCTGCCGGGCATCAAGCGCATGAACTCGACCTCCGACGGCGAGGCCGCGCAGCTGTTCCTCGAGTTCAAATGGGGCGAGAGCATCGCGATCAAGGCGGTGCAGGCACGCGAGAAGATCGATGCCATCCGCGACGAGCTGCCGTCGGACGTGCAGCGTTACTTCGTGCGCAAGTTCTCCACCTCCGACGACCCGGTCCTGCAGCTGCGCATCGCCAACGACACCGGCGACCTCTCCAACGCCTACAGCCTGATCGAGCGCGAGGTGAAGCGGCCGATCGAGCGCATACCGGGCGTGGCCAACGTCGACATTTCCGGCATCGGCCAGCCGGAGGTGCAGGTCGAGCTGTCCTCGGACCGGCTGAGCGCGCACAACGTCAGCCTCAACGACCTTTACGCGCGGCTCGAGCGCGCGAACTTCGCCGTTTCCGCCGGCCAGGTCAGCGCCGCCGGCACGCGCTTCCGGGTGCAGCCGCAGGGCCAGTGGACGGACCTCGAGGACATCCGCCGCCTACCCATCGACGCCAGCGGCCTCAAGCTGGGCGACATCGCGACGGTGGGCCTGCGCCCGGCGCGCGTCGACTTCGCGCGGCGCCTCGACGGCAAGCCGGCGGTGGGCGTGGACATCTACCGCGAACGCAATGCCAACCTGGTCGATGTCGGCAGCGCGGTGATGGCCGAGGTCAAGCGCATCCAGGCCTCGCCCGAGCTCGGCGGCATCAAGGTGTACGCGCTGCAGAGCCAGGCCGACAACGTCACCGGCAGCCTGCGCGAGCTCGGTCGTGCCGGCCTGGAGGGAACGCTGCTGTCGGTGCTGGTGCTGTTCTTCTTCCTGCGCGACTGGCCCTCGACCCTGATGGTGTCGCTCGCCATCCCGATCTGCTTCGTGATGACGCTGGGCTGCATGTTCTTCTTCGGCATCAGCCTCAACATCCTGTCGATGATGGGGCTGCTGCTGGCGGTCGGCATGCTGGTGGACAACGCGGTGGTGGTGGTGGAGAGCATCTACCAGTACCGCGAAAGGCATCCCGACCGGCCGTGGTACTCGGCGGTGCAGGGCACCCAGGTGGTCGGCATCGCGATTGCGGCCGGCACGCTGTCGAGCGTGGTCGTGTTCCTGCCCAACATCTTCGGCGAGGCGAACAACATCTCGATCTTCCTGTCGCAGGTGGCCATCGCGATGTCGATCGCCCACCTCGCCTCGTGGCTGGTCGCGGTGAGCCTGGTGCCGATGCTGGCCTCGCGCCTGCCGCCGCCGAAGTTCCTCGGCCGCGAGAACGCCATCACGCGCCTGCGCGAGCGCTACGGCCGCGTGGTCGACTGGACCCTGCGCCACCGCCGCCTGACGATGGCGGGAGTGGGCGTGCTGGTGCTCGCCAGCCTGCTGCCGCTGACCCGCACCAAGGTCGAGATGTTCGACGACGGCGAGGCGCGCCAGCTGCAACTGTCCTATCAGCTCAACGCCAACTACCGCCTGCAGGACCTCAAACCCGCGATCATGCGGGTGGAGCAGTACCTCGACCAGCACCGGAGCGACTTCGAGATCAAGTCGGTCTATTCCTGGTACGGCGAGCAGGGCGAGGCGCAGACGCGCATCCTGCTCACCGACGCCGACAAGGCGAAGAAGGAGGTCGGCGAGATCAAGGAGGCGATCCGCGCCGGCCTGCCGGTGCTGGCGATCGGCAAGGTCGGCTTCGACAGCAACGGCGACGGCGGTTCCGGCGGCGTCGACATCTCGCTGATCGGCGATTCGGTGGAGGAACTGCAGGAACTCTCGCGCAGCGTGGTGCCGATCCTCGCCCGCCTGCCCGCGCTGCGCGACGTGCGCACCGAGAGCGGCAACGGCGACCGCGAAGTGGCGGCGCGCGTCGATCGCGAACGCGCGCGGCAGTACGGCTTCGACGCCCAGGCGGTCTCCAGCTACATCCAGATCGCCCTGCGCGGCATGCCGCTGAAGGATTTCCATGCCGGCGACCGCCAGGTTCCGGTGTGGCTGCGCTTCCAGGGCGCCGACACGCAGAGCCTGGCCGGGCTTTCCGATTTCAAGCTGCGTGCGCCGGACGGCACCCAGATCCCGCTGCTCTCGATGCTGCGCACGGACAGCCGCCAGACGCCCAGCGCGATCCAGCGCGTGGACCGCAATACGGCGCTGCGCATCACCGCCAACCTTGCCGAGGGCAGCACCATGCCCGATGCGCGCAAGGAGATCAGCGGCGCGATGGACGCCATCGCGCTGCCGCCGGGTTACCGCTGGAGCTTCGGCCAGGGCTTCGACCGCGAGGACCAGGCGGGCCAGCAGATGCTGTTCAACACGCTGATCGCGCTGCTGCTGGTGTACGTCGTGATGTGCGCGATGTTCGAGTCGCTGATCTATCCCGCCGCCATCCTGATGACCTTCGTTTTTTCGGTCTTCGGCGTCTTCTGGCTGTTCTGGCTGACCGGCACGACGTTCTCGATCATGGCGGCCATCGGCGTGCTCATCCTGATGGGCGTGGTGGTCAACAACGGCATCGTGATGATCGTCCACATCAACCAGCTGCGCCACGACGGGCACCTGCGCACGGAGGCGCTGGTGCTGGGCGCGAAGGAACGCCTGCGCCCGGTGCTGATGACGATGGCGACCGCGATCCTCGGCATGCTGCCGCTGGCCATCGGCGGCGCCGCGGCCTGGAACGACGGCCCGCCCTACGCGCCCATGGCGCGTGCCATTGCCGGCGGGCTGACCTTCTCCACCATCGTCACCCTGCTGGCGCTGCCATGCATCTACTCGCTGCTGGACGATGCGCGGCTGTGGATGCGCCATGTGATCGAGGACGGTCGTGCCGGCCGCCTTCGGCGGCTGCCGGCACGAGTGGCCTGACGGCGCGATCGGGTCGGAAGGCGGGGCCGCACGCAGAGTGCGGCAGGCCTCCCGCACAGTCGCGGCCGGACGCCGGCGACGCCGGGCAGCGCTCCCGTCG
>JAEZQS010000180.1 GCA_023412995.1 Pseudomonadota bacterium | reverse complement strand
AAGTTGCTGCTGGTCGCCGGCGTCCAGCCCAGCGCGCCCAGCTCGCGGCCGGCCTCCGCGATCTGGTGCGCGCAGTGCTCGAGCGCGCGCGGATCGACCGGCTGCGGCATGGATGCTTCGCTGCGTGGGGGCATGCCGGCCACTATACCGGAGGCACCGGCGCGCACTTCAGCCGGCAAGGCGCACCTCGATGCGGTGGGTGGCGCCGTCGTCGACGAGGGCGAAGCGCCCCTCGTGCTGCGGCTCGCCATCGAGCAGCCACTGCGTGTCGCGCCGGCCCTCCTCGCGGCTGGCCTCGATCTCCCACGTGCTGCCGCCATGGCGATAGCTGGCGGAGAATGCCGGCAGGGCAGGCGACAGCCGCGGCGCGAGCACGAGCGTGTCGCCTTCGCGCTGGATGCCGAGCAGCGACTCCACCACCAGCCGGTACATCCAGCCGGCCGAACCGGTGTACCAGGTCCAGCCGCCACGCCCGGTGTGCGGATCCACCGCCAGCACGTCGGCGGCGACGACGTAGGGCTCCACCCGCCAGGTGGATATGGCGGTCGCGGTGTCGCCATGGCGCACCGGATTGATCATGTCGAACAGCGCCCACGCGCGTTCCGCGCGCCCCGCCTCGGCGAACGCCATCACGGCCCAGATCGCGGCATGGGTGTACTGGCCGCCGTTCTCGCGCACGCCGGGCACGTAGCCGCGGATGTAGCCCGGATCGTGGTCCGGGTGATCGAACGGCGGTTCCAGCAGCTCGATCAGGCGCGCCCCGGGCTTGACCAGGTGCTGTTCCAGGGAATCGAGCGCGCTGCGGCAGCGCTCCGGATCGCCGGCACCGGAGAGGACGGCCCAGCTCTGCGCAATCGAATCGATGCGGCACTCGGCGGCGCTCGCGGTGCCGAGCGGGGTGCCGTCGTCGTAGTACGCGCGGCGGTACCAGGCGCCGTCCCAGCCGTGCTCGTGGATCGCCTGGCGCAACTGCTGCGCCATGTCGCGGCAGCGGCCGGCAAACGTGGCGTCGCCACGGTGGCCGGCGACCCCGGCGAATTCGACCAGCACGGTGTAGAGGAAGAACGCGAGCCACACGCTCTCGCCGCGCCCTTCGCGCCCGACGTTGTTCATGCCGTCGTTCCAGTCGCCGGCACCCATCAGCGGCAGCCCGTGCGCGCCGAAATCCAGGCCATGCTCGATCGCGCGCACGCAGTGCTGGTAGAGATCGGCGCTTTCCTCCGAGCGCATCGGCAGGTCGTAGTAGGACTCCTCGCCGGGATTGAGCGCACGCCCCTCGAGGAATGCCGCGGTTTCGTCCAGCACGCCCCAGTCGCCGCAGGCGCGCAGGTAGCGGCAGGTCGCGTACGGCAGCCACAGGTAGTCGTCCGAGCAGCGCGTGCGCACGCCGCGCCCGCCCGGCGGATGCCACCAGTGCTGCACGTCGCCCTCGCGGAACTGGCGCGAGGCGCACAGCAGGAGGTGCGCGCGCAGCAGGGCCGGCGCGGCATGCACCAGCGACATCGCGTCCTGCAGCTGGTCGCGGAAGCCGAACGCGCCGCCGGACTGGTAGAAGCCGCTGCGCCCCCACATGCGGCTGGCGATCACCTGGTAGAGCAGCCAGCCGTTGGCGAGGGCGTTGAGCGCGTGGTCGGGGGTGCGCACCTGCACGCGGCCGAGCAGGTCCGTCCACTGCGCTTGGGCCGCATCGAACGAGGCGCGGGTGGAGCCGGACTGGCGGAAGCGGCGGATCAGCGCCGAAGCCTCGTCGCGGTTGCGCCCGGCACCGAGGCGGAAGACGAGGGTGCGCGATTCCCCGTCGGCCAGTTCCAGTCCCGCCTGGATCGCGCCGCACGGATCGAGGCGCGCGCCGACGCGCCCGCCGAGCGAAACCCGTTCCAGCGCCGCCGGACGGCGCAGCGTGCCGTTGCGGCCGATGAACTCGCTGCGGTCGCCGCTCAGCGTGCGCTGCGGCTCGTCCAGGTCGAGGAACGCCACGGCCTCGCCGAACTCGCTGCTGTAGCTGTTGCGCGCGAGGAGGGCGCCGCTGGCGTCGATCTCGGTCACCACGTGCATGGCGGTGCGGGTCGGCAGGTCGCCGAGCACCCACTCCACGTATGCCGTCACCGACAGCCGCCGCGGGCGGCCGGAGTCGTTGCGCAGGCGCAGGGTCGAGAAGCGCACCGGGGCCTCGCTGTCGACGTGCAGTCGCAGCTCGCTCGCGATGCCGTCCTCGATGCTTTCGAACACGCTGTAGCCGAAGCCATGCCGGCTGAGGTAGCGCGCCTGGCCCGGCGCGGGCAGCGGCGTGGGCGACCAGTAGTGGCCGGTTTCCTCGTCGCGGATGTAGAGCGCCTCGGTGGCGGGGTCGCTGACCGGGTCGTCGCTCCACGGCGTCAGGCGGAACTCGTGCGCGTTCTCGAACCAGCTGTAGGCCGAGCCGCTTTCCGACACCACGCAGCCCAGGCGCGGGTTGGCGATGACGTTCACCCACGGCGCGGGGGTGCGCCGCACGCCGTCGGTCGCGATGACGTACTCGCGGCTGTCGCGCGAGAAGCCGCCGATGCCGTTGACCAGCGTGCGCTGCGGCAACGCGATGTTCTGCACCGGGCGCGGTTCGTGCTCGCGCGAGGGAGCCAGCCGCGGCACCAGCTCGAACACCTCGCGGGCGCGCAGCTGGTCCAGCAGCGTGCCTGACTCGTCGCTCAGCACCACGCGCGCGACGGCCTGCAGCAGCACGCGGTCCTCGTGGTTGATCTGCTCCATCAGGCGCACGAAGATGCCGCCGGGATGGTCCAGCAGGCTGGCCTCGACGCTCGCGCCGATGATGCCGTGGATCTCGTCGTGCAGGCTCTGGCGGTAGCCGCCGCTCTCGGCATTCCAGATCACCAGGTCGAAGGCAAGTCCCTTCATGCGGCAGTAGGCATGCGCGTGCACGAGCTGGCGCACGATGTCGATCGTGGCGGCGTCGTGGACCTGCAGCAGCACGATCGGCAGGTCGCCGGAGATGGCGTGCGCCCACAGGCCGGACTGTCCGCGCCGGTTGCTCGCCACCACCGCCGCCGGCGCGCGCCGAGCCGGGTCGGCGTTGACGATGGCCTCGGCCAGGCGCGCGTAGGTCTGCGCATCGGTTTCGCTGACGTTGATCTGGCCGAGCACCACGCGGCTGTGGGTCCACGCCAGGTCGATCACGCGGTCGGCAAGGTGGCGGTCGTGGTACTTGTCGGCCAGCGCGAGGCAGGCGTCGCGGGTGGCGGCGGCGCCGGTCACCATGTCGATGCAGACGGTCTGCTCGGGCGCGATGCGGAAGCGGTGGCGCACCGCCACCACGGGGTCCAGCACCGAGCCGGTGGTGCCCGACAGCGGTTCGTCGCCCTCGAGCGCGAGCGGCGCCTCCGCGCCGCGGCCGCGGCCGAGGAAGCGCATGCGGTCGCTCTCGTGCGAGATCTGCTCGCTCGGCACGTCGTGCACCGCCAGCAGGTGCAGCATCCACGGCTGCGATTCCTCCGCCGAGCGCGGCCGCCGCGTGCAGAGGATGGCGTCGCGCGTGGGCACGAACTCGGTCTGCACGAAAAGATTGCTGAAGGCCGGATGCGCCTCGTCGGCCGCGGCGGGGGCCAGCACCACCTCGGCGTAGCTGGTGACCTCCACCACGCGCTCCTCGCGCGTGCGGTTGGTGATGCGCGTGCGGCGCAGCTCGATGTCGTCCTCGGGCGAGACCACGATCTCGGTATGCACGTCGAACTGCTCGTCGCGGCGGCGGAACTCCACCCGCGCCTCCGTGAACACGGCTTCGTAACCCGGGGTTTCGGCCAGCGTCGGCTGGAAGGTGGTGGACCAGGTGCGGCCACTGCCGCAGTCACGCAGGTAGCAGAAGGTGCCCCAGCAGTCGCGAGTCGGATCCTCGCGCCAGCGCGTCAGCAGCAGGTCGCGCCAGCGGCTGTAGCCGCCGCCGGCGGCGGTCACCATCAGGTGGTAGCGTCCGTTGGACAGCAGCTGCACCGCCGGGCGGCGCGTGGACGGGTTGCGGAAGACGCGCAGCGGCACCTGCTCCTGGCCCGCGATCGTGCGCACGTCGACGATTTCCGGATCGCTCGCCCATTCACCCGTGGCACGCGGTACGCGTTCCTGCAGCAGCAGCAGCGCGGCCTGGAACGGCGGATGGCTCTCGAAGCGGCGCTGCATCGGCCGGTCCAGCAGCACGTGCGAGAAGGCCAGCAGGCTCATGCCCTGGTGGTGCGCCATGAACGAGCGCACCACCGCATGGGTGCCGCCAGGCGCCTGGCGTGCCGGCGTGTAATCGACCGCTTCGTAGAATCCCCACGGTGCCAGCCAGCCATTGGCGGCCATGCGCGCGAGGTTGTCGGCCGCTGCGCGCGGCGCCACCACGAGGGCGAGCGCGCAGGCGTAAGGCGCGATCACCAGCTCCTGCGAGAGCCCGCGCTGCAGGCCGAGGCCAGGCACGCCAAACGCGCGGTACTGGTAGTTCTGCGCCGCGTCGGTGAGGTTGTAGCCGGATTCGGAAATGCCCCACGGCACGTTGCGTTCGCGGCCGTAGGCGATCTGCCGCGCCACCACCGCCTGGCAGGTCTGGCCGAGCAGCGAGCCGGGAAAGGTCGGCATCAGCAGCGCCGGCATCAGGTACTCGAACATCGAGCCGCTCCAGGAGAGCAGTGCCGGCGGACCGTCGTGCGCGGTGAGTTGCCGCCCGAGCGCGAACCAGCTGTCCTGCGGCAGCTGGCCGGCGGCAATGGCGACATAGACGCCGAAGCGCACTTCCGACGCGAGCAGGTCATAGCTCCCGGGGTCGCGCCGGTTCTCGGTCACGTTGAAGCCGATGGCGAACAGGTGGCGACGGCGGTCGTACAGGAAGCGGTAGTCGGCCGAGGCGAAATCGACGCAGGCCGCGGCCAGCCGGTCGAGCGTGGCGAGGCAGTCGCGTGCACGCGCCGCGGCACCGCCCGCATCCGCCCCGCGCGCGAGCTCGGCCAGCGTGGGCACCCGCGTGGCGGGAGC
>JAEZQS010000254.1 GCA_023412995.1 Pseudomonadota bacterium | reverse complement strand
TTGTCATTCCTGGCGGAGAGGGTGGGATTCGAACCCACGTTACGGCATAACCGTAAACCGGATTTCGAATCCGGCGCATTCGACCACTCTGCCACCTCTCCGGGTGGGTCGCGGATGATAAGGGGACGGGGGCAGGGAGACAACCCGCGGCGGGCGGCTACACTGGCCCGAAGCCCCCGGGAGTCCCTTCGATGAACACGATTTCGGTGCCGGTGTCCTTCGGCGAACTGATCGACAAGCTCACCATCCTGGAGATCAAGGACGCGCGCATCGGCGACGCCGCGCGGCGGGCCAACGTGCGCACCGAGCTGGACCTGCTGGCAGCGACGTGGGAGGCGGCGCCGGCGTCGCGCACCGACATTGCCGCGGAGCGGGCGCGGCTGCGCGCGGTGAACGAGGCATTGTGGGACATCGAGGACCGCATCCGCCTGAAGGAGAAGGCCAGGGCCTTCGACGCCGAGTTCATCGAGCTCGCCCGCTCGGTGTACATCCGCAACGACGAGCGCGCCGCGATCAAGCGCGAGATCAACGAAAAGCTCGGTTCCACCCTGGTGGAGGAGAAGTCCTACCAGGACTACCGCTGAGCCGGACCCGCAGCCGGCACGGACCGGATTGCGCACCCGCTGGTCGCTCAGGCCCCGGCGCGCGGCAATCCGGCGGCGGCGAAAGCTTCCAGCCGTTCGATCACGTCATCGACGCCAACGAGGTTCATCACGTCGCGGTACTCGAGCTTGGTGCCCCACGGCAGCGCCTCGGCCGGTTTGCGGCGGAACGTGCGCGCGGCGGCGTCGTAGCGGTCCACGCACCAGCGGCGATCCGTGTACGGCCCGGAGCGCGCCGGATTGCTCGCGGCGTGGAGGCCGAGCACCGGCGTGCCGACGGCGTTGGCCATGTGCATCGGCCCGGAATCGGGGCAGAGCACCAGCGACGCGCCCTGCAGCAGCGCGAGCAGCTGCTTCAGCGTGTCCTTGCCGACGAGGTCGAGCGGGCGCGTGCGCATGTGCGACAGCACCTGGTCGGCGAACTCGCGTTCGAACGCCGCCGGGCCACCGCACAGCACGACGCGCCAGCCGAGCGACAGGGCGGCGTGGTCCATCACGGCGGCGTAGCGTTCGGGTCGCCAGTTGCGCAGGCGATGGCTGGAAACCGGCGACACGAGCAGGGTGGGTTCGCCCGCGCGCAGGTGCCGCGCGGCAAAGGCCTGTGCCTCATCGGGGATCGGGATGTCCCAGCGCACCCGCTCCTGGTGCAGGCCGAGTGGCTCCAGGAAACTCGCCATGGCATCCAGCACGTGGTCGCCGCGGCGCGCGGCGATGCGGCAGTTGATGAAGAGCCCGTGCAGGTCCTTCGAGCGCGCGCGGTCGTAGCCGATGCGCAGCGGCGCCTTCACCGACAGGCTCAGCAGGTTCGAGCGCAGCGCGACCTGCATGTGCAGCAGGGCGCCGAAGCGGCGCCCGGCGAGCTGCTCGCGAACGGCACGGTAGCCCGCGCGGCCGGCGTGCTTGTCGAACACGAGGAACTCGACGCCCGGCAGGTCGCCGACGAGGCGGTGTTCGAGGCGGCCGATCAGCCAGGTGAGCCGGGTGTCCGGCCAGTGTTCCTGCAGCGTGTGCACCATCGGCACCACGTGCGTGACGTCGCCGATGGCCGAGGTGCGCAGCAGGCACAGCGAGTCGGGGTGGGAGTCGTGCGTTGCAGCGGGGTCCATCTGGCGCTTGCTACCATGTCGTCCCGGCGCGGTCATTCGCGTCCGGCCAACTTGGCAGACGCATGCACGAGGCGCAAGTCCGACTGGCTGCAAACGAGGCGATGCTGTTCGATGGCGCGCTCGGCGACCCGCCACCACCTGCCTGGTTCGATGGCGGGCACTGGCGGTCGCTCGGGCGCGTGCAGCCGGCAGCTGGCGGCCGCGGCGGCGTGCTGTTCGTCGAGACACCGGCGGGAGCCTGCGCCCTGCGTCATTACCATCGCGGCGGCCTGGCGGCGCGCGTGAGCGCCGACCGCTACCTCTGGACCGGCGCCGACCGCACGCGGGCCTTCCGCGAGTTCCGCCTGCTGGTGCACCTCGTTCGCAGCGGACTGCCGGTGGCGGCGCCGGTGGCGGCCCGCTACGTTCGCGACGGCCTCACCTACCGCGCCGACATCCTCACGCGGCGCATCGCCGTGGCCACGACGCTGGCGGAACGGCTTGCCCAGGGCAGCCTCGACCCGGCGCTCGGGGCGAAGGTCGGTCAGGTGATTGCGCGGTTCCATGCGGGCGGCGTGTGGCACGCCGACCTCAACGCGCACAACGTGCTGGTGGATGGATCCGGCGCCATCCGCCTGATCGACTTCGACCGCGGCCGCCTGCGCACCCCCGCCGCGTACTGGCGCCGCGGCAACCTGGCGCGCCTGCACCGCTCGTTCGAAAAGCTCGGCGCGGCGCGCCGGCCGGATTTCGAGCCTGCGTTCTGGCGTCCCCTGCTGAGCGCCTACGGCGAAGCGCTCGCGCGCGCCGGCGTCGACGGGGCAACCGGCGGCAGCACGCCCCCATGAGCCTTTCGCTGCGCTTCCTCGGCGTCGGTAGCGCGCAGGCGCCGGAACTGGGTTCCGCCTGCGGCGTGCTGGAGCGAGATGGCGTGCCGCTGCTGATGATCGACTGCGGCGCCGAAGCGCTGTCGGCCTACCTCGCCCGCTACGGCGAGCCGCCGCGGGCGCTCTTCATCACCCATACCCACATGGACCATGTCGGCGGCCTCGAACGCCTGTTCTACCGCGCCTACTTCGACGAGGCCCTGCGCGGCCGGGTGCGGGTGTACGCCCACGCCGCGCTGGTGCCGCTGCTGCAGGCGCGCATCGCCGACTATCCCGACGTTCTGGCGGAAGGCGGCGCCAACTTCTGGGACGCCTTCGCGCTGGTGCCGCACTCGCGCGGCTTCTGGCACGACGGTGCGTGGTTCAGCGTGTTCCCGACGCGGCACCACGCGCCGAATACGTCTTTCGGCCTGGCCCTGGCGGGCAGCTTCGTCTGGACCGGCGACACGCGACCCGTTCCCGAAATGCTGGGTGCGCACGCCGGCGGCGGCGAGCTGGTCGCGCACGACTGCTCGCTGGTGGGCAATCCGTCCCACAGCGGCATCGACGACCTCGAGCGCGAGTACTCGCCGGAGCTGCGCCAGCGCCTGGTGCTCTACCATTACGCCAGCGAAGCCGATGCGGAGCGCATGCGGGCGCACGGCTACCGCGTGGCGCGCCACGGCGAGGCCTTCGACCTCGCGCCCGGCGCACCGGGCCCCGGGGCCGCGTGATGGGCGCGCCGATTCCCTTCACCCTCGCCACGGCTCCGCCAGCGGACCTCCACGGCCGGCCCCTGTCGGACCTGCGCATCTCGGTGCTGGACCGCTGCAACTTCCGCTGCCCCTACTGCATGCCGGAGGAGCAGTACCCGCGCGACCACGCCTTCCTGCGCAAGGCGGAGCGCCTGCGCTTCGAGGAAATCGCGCGCCTTGCGCGCATCGCGGCCGGGCTCGGCGTGCGCAAGCTCCGCCTCACCGGCGGCGAGCCGCTGCTGCGGCGCGACGTGCCGGAGCTGGTGCGCCAGCTGGCCGCCATCCCCGGCATCGAGGACATCGCGCTCACCACCAACGGCAGCCTGCTCGCCGCGCAGGCCGGTGCGCTGCGCGAGGCCGGGCTGCATCGCATCACCCTGAGCCTCGACGCGCTGGATCCGGCAACCTTCCGCGCGATGTCGGGCGGGCGCGGCGAGGTCGCCGAGGTGCTGGCGGCGATCGAGGCCGCCAGCGAAGCCGGCTTCGGGTCCCTCAAGATCAACTGCGTGGTGATGCGCGGCACCAACGAAGGCGAGGTGGTGCCGCTGGTGGAACACTTCCGCGGCAGCGGCCACGTGCTGCGCTTCATCGAGTACATGGACGTGGGCACCTGCAACGACTGGCGGCGCGACCGGGTCGTCCCCGGCGCCGAGCTGCTGGCGCGCATCCATGCGCGCTGGCCGCTGCATCCGCTGCCCGGCCGGCATCGGGGCGAGGTCGCGCGGCGGCATGCCTTCGACGATGGCGGCGGCGAGATCGGCTTCATCGATTCGGTCACCGCGCCCTTCTGCGGCGACTGCACGCGGGCGCGCCTGTCGGCCGACGGGCGGCTCTATACCTGCCTCTTCGCCAGCACCGGTCGGGACCTGCGCGGGCCGCTGCGCGACGGCGCCAGCGACGAGGAACTGGCGGGGCTCCTGCGTGCCATCTGGGAAGCGCGCGGCGACCGCTACAGCGAGCGCCGCGGGGCCGCCGAACGCGCGCGCCGCGAACGCATCGAGATGTACGCCATCGGCGGCTGACCGGGCGGCCCGCGCTACACTGCCGGCATGCCACACGACACGCCCCCGCTCACCCACGTCTCCGCCGACCAGCGGCCGCAGATGGTCGACATCGGCGACAAGGTCGCCAGCCGCCGCGAGGCCGTGGCCGAAGTGCACGTGCGCTTCCCGCCCGCGGTGGCGCGGCGCCTGCGCGAGCAGGACCTGCGCTCGGCCAAGGGACCGGTGATCGACACGGCGATCATCGCCGGCACGATGGCGGTCAAGCGCACGCACGAGCTGATCCCGTTCTGCCATCCGCTGCCGGTGGAGAACTGCCGCTTCGAGATCGCCTTCGATGGCGAGGACTCCCTCGCCATCCGCTGCAGCGTACGCGTGACGCACCGCACCGGCGTCGAGATGGAGGCGCTCACCGGCGCCAGCGTCGCCGCGCTGACCGTGTACGACATGTGCAAGGCGCTTTCGCACGAGATCGTGATCGATGGCCTTCATCTGCTTGCCAAGACCGGCGGCCGCCGCGACGTGCACGAGGGCAGGGCGGCGCCGTGACCTACCGGCTGCTGTATTTCGCCAGCCTCGGGGACCGCGCGGGCTGCCCGGCGGAAACCCGCGACAGCGACGCGCCCACGCCCCGCGTCCTGTATGCCGAGGTCGCGGCCGCACACGGGTTCAACATTCCCCACGAGCGCCTGCGGGTCGCGGTGAATGGCGCCTTCGTCGGCTGGGAGCATGCCTTGCGCGAAGGCGACGAGGTCGTGTTCCTGCCGCCGGTATCGGGCGGATGAGCGCGCCGGCAATCCGCGGCGCCACGCCGCGCTTCGCGTTGTGCGATGGACCGATCGACGCCGTGGCGGCCAAGGCAGCGCTCGGCGACGCCGGGGCGGGCGCCTGCGTCACCTTCGAAGGCTGGGTGCGCAACTACAACGACGGCCGCCCGGTACAGCGGCTGGATTACCAGGCCTACGTGCCGCTCGCGGCACGCGAGGGCGAGGCCATCGTCGGGGCGGCGATCGAGCGGTTCGGCCTGCGCGCGGCACGCTGCATCCATCGCACCGGCAGCCTCGCGATCGGCGACATGGCCGTGTGGGCGGGCGCCAGCGCCGACCACCGCGAGGCGGCGTTCGCCGCCTGCCGCTGGATCATCGACGAGGTGAAGCAGCGGGTGCCGATCTGGAAGAACGAGCACTACGCCGACGGGGCATCAGGTTGGCTGCACCCGGACGGCCGTCCGGTCGACTCCGCCACGGAGTAGGGCGGGTTCAACCCGCGATGGCGCCGGCTGTCGAACACCGGTTTTGCGCCGACAGGCGGATCGGAAGGGTGGCGGCTCCGCCAGCCACATCCCGGCACCCGAATCACCCGCTACCGTTGCTTCCTTCCGGACCTGGCGGGGTTTGCGGACTATCGTCGCGGGAGGACCGACGGAGCCACCATGAAATCGCGGCGACGGCAGGGCGTCGCGGCCTGCGGCGAAACTGGCGGAGAGGGCGGGATTCGAACCCGCGAAACGGTTTGACCCGTTTACACACTTTCCAGGCGTGCTCCTTCAACCGCTCGGACACCTCTCCGCACGCGCGCTGCACCCGCGTTGGCGGGTCGCGCAGCTTACATGGCGCCTTGCGCGCGCACAAGCGCGGCAGCGGGCGCAGCCCTGCCGTTGGGCGCCCGCCGCGGCGCGCTTGGTACAATCGGCTCCTTCGCCTGGATTGCCATGTCCTACCAAGCACTCGCACGCAAGTGGCGGCCGCGCCGCTTTTCCGAACTGGTCGGCCAGGAGCACGTGGTCCGCGCGCTCACGCACGCGCTGGATTCGGGCCGGCTGCACCACGCGCTGCTGTTCACCGGCACGCGCGGCGTGGGCAAGACGACGATTGCGCGCATCTTCGCCAAGTCGCTCAACTGCGCGCACGGGCCGACCTCCGGGCCGTGTGGCGAATGCAGCGCGTGCGTGGACATCGATGCAGGCCGCTTCGTCGACCTGCTGGAGATCGATGCCGCGAGCAACACCGGCGTCGACAACGTGCGCGACCTGATCGAGAACGCGCAGTACCGCCCCACGGTCGGGCGCTACAAGGTGTACCTCATCGACGAGGTGCACATGCTGTCCAAGGCGGCCTTCAACGCGCTGCTCAAGATCCTCGAGGAGCCGCCGCCGCACGTGAAGTTCCTGCTCGCCACCACCGACCCGCAGAAGCTGCTGGTGACGGTGCTCTCGCGCTGCATCAAGTTCAACCTCAAGCGCCTGACGCCGGAGCAGATCGGCGGCCAGCTGCAGCGGATCCTCGAGGCCGAGGCGATCGCCACCGATGCCGAGGCGATCGAGGTGCTGGCGCGCGCGGCCGATGGCTCGCTGCGCGACGGACTGTCGCTGCTGGACCAGGCCATTGCCCACGGCGGCGGCGCGTTGCACGCTTCCGAAGTGCACGCGATGCTCGGCACGGTCGAGCGCGCGCGCGTGCGCGTGCTGCTGGACACCATCGCCGCTGGCGACGGCGCGGCGCTGCTGGACGAGATCGAGCGGGTCGCCGCCTTCGCACCGGATTTCGCGCAGGTGCTGGATGAACTCGCGGGACTGCTGCACCGCGTGCAGTTGCTGCAGTTGGTGCCTGCCGCCGCCGGCGAGGACGATTCGGCGCTGCTGGCGGTCAGCGGGCGCGTGTCGCCGGAAGACGTGCAGCTCTGGTACCAGATGGCCGTGACCGGTCGCCGCGACCTCGCGCTGGCGCCCACGCCACGGGTCGGCTTCGAGATGGCGCTGCTCAGGATGCTTGCGTTCGCGCCCGTCACGGCCGGCGAAGGCAGGGAAGCAC
>JAEZQS010000239.1 GCA_023412995.1 Pseudomonadota bacterium | reverse complement strand
GGCATGCGCCGGCGTCTGCGGGACGTGCCGTGGATTGACGTCAGCTGATCAGGAGGTCCTTTTCCTTCTTCCCTGCCGCGAGCGCGTCGTGGTACCAGCGCGGGCGCTTGCCGCGGCCGCTCCAGGTCTGTTCCGGGTTGGACGGATTGCGGTACTTGGCAGCCACCTTGGACTTGCCGCGCCCGCGGCCGCGCGTTCCCTGGCGCCCGAGCACTTCATCCAGGCCCAGTCCTTCGGCCCTGACCATTGCATTGATCTTCTCGCGAAGCTTCGACGCCTTTTCCCTGGCCAGTTCGTCCTGGCGCGCCTTTGCCCGCGCGATCAGGTCGGTGAGCTGGTTGTGGTTCAGGGACTTCAGGTCAATCGCCATGCCTTGCCACCTCTCGATTCATTGCGGACTGGAAAAAAGTGCCACCCGATGGGAATGCGTGTTTACCCGGTTTGGCGGGCGCGGCAAGCCTAACAGGCCAATGGGCCGATTGCATCCTGCCAAATGGCACATAGCGCGATGCGATGCGTGCCGTTCAGCCGCGGGTTTGCCGGTCCATTGGAACGCAACGGCAGTGGGCGGCAGGCCCGGACAATCTAACGGCCAATCGCATCCATTACCTGGTCGCGCGCAATGGCGCGGTTTTCGCTCTCGCCGCGCCGGCGGTATTCCAGCGTTCCGGCGGCGAGGCCGCGCTCGCTCACCACGATGCGGTGCGGAATGCCGATTAATTCGATGTCGGCGAACATGGGGCCGGGCCGCAGGCCGCGATCGTCCAGCAGGACCTCGATGCCGCACGCGCACAGTTCGTCGTACAGGGCGTCAGCGGCTTCACGCACCTGGGCATTCTGCTGTGCACCGATCGGGCAGATCGCGACGTGCCAGGGAGCCATCGGCTCGGGCCAGATGATTCCCGCGTCGTCGTGGTTCTGCTCGATGGCGGCGGCGACGATTCGGCTGACGCCGATGCCGTAGCAGCCCATCTGCATCACGCACGCCTTGCCTTCGGCGTCGAGGACGGTCGCATCCATCGCGCGTGCATAGCGGTCGCCGAGCTGGAAGACATGCCCCACCTCGATGCCGCGTGCGATCTCCAGCGTGCCCCTGCCGTCGGGCGACGGATCGCCCGCCACCACCTGGCGCAGGTCCTCCACCCGGGTGATGCGCGCGTCGCGCTCCCAGTTGGCGCCGCGCCAGTGGCTGCCGTCCTGGTTGCCGCCGCAGACGAAGTCGGCCATCGCCGCCGCGCTGTGGTCGACGATGACCGGGATGGAATCGGGCAGTGCGACCGGCCCGATGGAGCCGGGGCGCGTGCCCGTGGCGGCGACCACCTCTGCCTCATCGGCCAGCACCGCCTCACCCGCCAGTTCGGGCAGGCGCGCCGCCTTTACTTCGTTGAGCTCGTGGTCGCCACGCAGGCACAGCGCCACCAGCCCCGCATCGCCACGGACGATCAGCGTCTTGACGCAAGCGGCGGGCGCGACGCCGAGGAATGCCGAGACGTCGGAAATGGTCTTCTGCCCCGGCGTCGACACGCGCTCGAGCACCGCCGCCGCTGGCGGGCGGGTGCCCTGCGGAGCGAGTGCTTCGGCCTTCTCGATGTTGGCGGCGTAGTCCGACGCATTGGAAAAGGCGATCGCATCCTCGCCCGAATCAGCCAGCACCTGGAACTCGTGGCTGGCATTGCCGCCAATCGCGCCGGTGTCGGCCTGCACCGCGCGGAAGCGCAGTCCCAGGCGCGTGAAGATGCGTGAATACGCCTCCACCATGTTGCGGTATTCGCGGTCGAGGTCTTCCTGGTCGAGGTGGAAGGAATAGGCGTCCTTCATCAGGAACTCGCGCGCGCGCATCACGCCGAAACGCGGCCGGATCTCGTCGCGGAACTTGGCTTGTATCTGGTAGAAGTTGACCGGCAGCTGGCGGTAGCTGCGCAGCTCGTTGCGCGCGAAGTCGGTGACGACTTCCTCGTGCGTCGGGCCATAGCAGTATTCGGCTTCCTTGCGATCGGTCATCTTCAGCAGCTGCGGGCCGAACTTCTCCCAGCGCCCGGTCTCTTCCCACAGCTCGCGCGGCTGCACCGAAGGCATCAGCAGTTCGATCGCGCCGGCGCGGTTCATTTCCTCGCGCACCACCGCCGCCACTTTCGACAGCACGCGCAGGCCAAGGGGCGACCAGGTGTAGATGCCGGCCGCAAGCTTGCGGATCATGCCCGCGCGCAGCATCAGCCGGTGGCTGGCGATCTCGGCGTCAGCGGGGACTTCCTTGGTCGTCGCGAGGTGGAAACGGGAAAGGTGCATGGCGGGCAGGGCATCGATGCGAAACCCGCGATTCTACCATCGCGCACCGGCCATCCACCCGGCAGCCGGCGAATGGCGCGGCAGTGGCCGAGGCCACTGGTACCGGGAAATGCCGGCGGCGATTCCTGCGAGCTGTGCGCCGGTCTCAGTGGCCGCCGCAGAACAGCGCAATCTGCTGCGTGGCCTTGGCCAGCTGGTCTTTGTTGCGCTTGTCGGCGTCGGCATCCATGGCATTGCCGCTGGCATCCATGTCCTGCCGGTATTTTTCCAGCGCGGCCTTGTTGGTGCGGGCAGCGGCGCAGTTGCGCTCGATGTCCTCCGGCGCATAGCCCGCTGCCGCGGCCAGTGCCGGGCCGGCGCTTTCGCTGGCCCTGGCTGGCGCTTCCTCGACCGGGGCGTTGGTGGTGACGCCGCCGGCAACCTTCACCTTGTGTGCGCTGGTGACGTCCGGCGGCGGCGGCGAATCGGAGAAATGCCGCACGCCGTTGGCATCGGTCCAGGAATACATCTCGGTTGCCGCCGCGGGCAGGCCGACGGCGAGGAGGACCAGCAGGAGCCACTTGCGCTTCATGATCTGCCTTTTCATGCACGGCAACCGGGACCGCGACTGGATAGCACCAGTCGCCCCGCGACACAAGCAAGGACCCCCGGAAATGAGGATCGCGATACACTCCGGGGCCACTCGCCAGGTCCGCCGCGGTTGCCATGGATCCCAGTCCGAACGCTTCCCGCAAGCCGCCCCGGGGCATCTACCTGCTGCCCAACCTGTTCACCACCGGTGCCATGTTCGCCGGCTTCTACGCGATCGTGGCCGGAATCGGCGGGCGCTACAGCGATGCCGCGGTCGCCGTGTTCGTGGCGGGCATCCTCGACGGCCTCGACGGGCGCGTGGCGCGCCTTACCGGTACGCAGAGCGAATTCGGCGTGCAGTACGACTCGCTGTCCGACCTCGTCAGCTTCGGCCTCGCCCCCGCGCTGGTGCTCTACACCTGGTCGCTGTCCTCGCTGGCCGCCTATGGATCGGGCTGGGGCAAGCTCGGCTGGACGGCCGCATTCGTCTATGCCGCCTGCGCGGCACTGCGCCTGGCGCGCTTCAACACCCAGGTGGGCGTCGCCGACAAGCGTTATTTCCAGGGGCTGGCGAGCCCCGCCGCGGCCGGGCTCTGCATGTCCTTCGTGTGGGTGGTGGACAGCCGCGGCCTGCTCGGCCTCGACGCCAGCGACATGGATTTCATCACCCCGATCGTGGCGATCGTCGGCGGACTGCTGATGGTGAGCCGGGTGCGCTATTTCAGCTTCAAGGCCTGGCCACGCTCGGACCGCGTCCCGTTCGTGTGGATCCCGGCCCTGGTGCTCATCCTCGTCGCGCTGGCGATCGACCCGCCGCTGGTGCTGTTCGCGATCGCGGTGCTCTACGTGCTGTCCGGACCGGCCATGACCCTGTGGGGCCTGCGCCAGAAACGCAGCCTGCGCGCGCACCGCGGTGGACGGGGCGGCGAGTGAGCCAGCCGGCTGCCCTGTCGCCCGTCGTGGCA
>JAEZQS010000234.1 GCA_023412995.1 Pseudomonadota bacterium | reverse complement strand
CCCCTACGTTGCCGGCCCCCCCGGGGGGGCGGGGGGGGGGCGCCGCCGCTCCTGCGGCAACGCCCGGTGCATGCGGCTGCAAATGCGAAGGGCGCCAATGGCGCCCTTCGTTTCTGCCGACCCGCGCCGCGGACTAGAAGCGGTACTGGCCCGAGATGCCAAACACGTTGCCCGAACTCTCGAAATGGCCGGTGAGGCGGCTGAAGGTGGCGGAGGTGTGGTCGACGTCGCCATCGTCCACCCAGAGGTGGACGTAGCCGGCATCGAGCTTCAGCTGGTCGCTGAACTGGTAGCCGAGGCCGACCGCGAGCCAGGTGCGGTTGCCGTCCGGCACGCGTGGCGTGCGGGTCTCGTCGTGGGTCGGCGTCTCGTCGTAGGCGATGCCGGCACGGAGCGTCCAGCGGTCATCCAGCTTGTAGTCGCCGCCGAACGAGTAGAACCAGGTGTCGTTCCACTGGAAGTCGGCGACCGAATCGGGCTGCGCGGGGTTGTCGTACTGCACCACCAGCTGCTCGAAGCTCGACCAGTGCGTGTAGCTGACGTCGACGCCGAAGCTGAGGCGCTCGTCCACCTGGTGCCACCAGCTCGCGCTCACGAACCACGGCGTCTTGAAGTCGGCCTGGCCCGGGGCATTGGTGAACGCGCCACCCAGCAGCGGCACGAGGTTGGATGGCACCAGGAAGGTGCCGTCGCCCTCGATCGTGTGGTCGATTTCCGAGTGGTAGTTGATGCCGATGCGATCGGACGCAGTCGGCTTGAACAGCACGCCGACGTCGAAGCCGTAGGCCCAGTCATCGCCCTTGAGGCCGCCGAACCCGTCGGCTTCCTGCGGCAGCACCGCGCCGTTGGTCGGGCTGGCCAGGATGGTGCCGAAGTCGATCGCCTGGGTCAGCTCCGCGCTGGTGCGCTGGGCGATGACGCTGGCACCGATCGAGAAGGCATCGGTCGGACGGAACGAGGCGGAAAACGTGAGATCGATCGATTCGAGCTTGGACAGCAACGCCTCGTAGCGGCCGACCCAGCCGTCGTTGTATTCGGTCTGGAACCCGAACGGGGCATTGATGCTGGCGCCGATCGCCCACTGGTCATTGAGCGTGTGGGTGAGGTACATCGCCGGCACCGGCTTGGTCAGGCCGCCGTTGCCACCGTCGCCGCCCGTCAGCGGGCGACCCAGGAAGTCGGTGCCGCCGCCCTTGAACTCGGTCGAGAAGTTGATGACGTTGAGGTCCGCCTGGAAACAGTTGGCCTCGCCGAGGTCGCCCATGGCGGCCGGGTTGTTGACGACGACCGAGCAGTCGCCCGGGGCCGCCGCTCCGCCGGCGTAGGCACGGCCCAGGCCCTGCACGCTGTTTTCCTTGAGCTGGAAACCGCTCGCGTGCGCTTCATGGCCGGCCAGCGCGGTGGCCAGGGCCAGCGGCAGGGTAGCCAGCGTTGGCACCAGCCAGGTCCGACGGGTTCTACGCTGCATGTCTTCGCTCCTTTGCGAACGGTTTTCGTACGGGTTCGTAACGGTTTCGTGACGATGTTAGCCGCAAGTTCGGCGCAACCGCCATCGTGCGGCGCCGCATCGCCACGCGGCGGATTGCCACGCCCGGCGGGCGCTGCCAAGACTACCCTACGCCAACGTACGGCGGGCCGGTACGCCGGCGTTTCTCCGCTGGGCCGCCGCTCAGGCGAAAGGAGGGATCATGCGCCCCATGAGAGCCATCGCCTGCCTTGTCCTGTCCGCCTCCTGCAGCGTCGCCACCGCCGCCAGCACCGTGCGCCTGCCGCCGTGGGCCTGCAGCGTGCCGGACACCGTGCTGCGCAGCGGTTTCGATGGCAGCGACGCCATCCCGCACGACCCTTCCGGCGGCAGCGGCGGCGCCTATCCAGGCAACGTCACGAGGTCCGTCGCCGTCGCGGGCATCGGGTCGCGCGACTACTTCCTGCGCCTGCCCCCGGCCTATGCGCCCGGCCGGCCGGTGCCGCTGCTGCTGGCCTTCCATGGCGCCGCCGGATCGCAAGCGGGCGCGCGCAGCGCGGCGCAGCAGGTCCGCACCGACTGGGCTGCGCGGGCCGATGCGGCCGGTTTCGCCGTGCTGGCGCCGGTCGGCAACTCCACCCAGGGCGGCTGGGGCGCCAGTGGCGACCTCGCCGAGATCGACGCCGCGATCGGCGACGCCTTCGCGCGTTACGACATCGAGCAGTCGCGGGTGTACCTGTGGGGCTTTTCCGCCGGCGCCCACTACGGCCACTGGCTCGCGTTGGGCAACGCCGGATTCTTCGCTGCCTATGGCGTCAGCGCCGGATCGCTGGAACAGTACGCCTGCACCGACGACGGCTCGTGGCCGCCCACCTGCGCGGCGCTGCTCGCCGGCACCTCGCCGAAGATCCCGGTCGACATCCACCTCGGCAACGCCGATCCCCTCTACCTCGCCTACGGCGCCGGCGGAGACCCGCAACGCTTCCGCAACGGCGGCTGGATCGACGGGCAGACCCTGCATTACACGCTGTTTGCCGGCGGCCACACCTACACCGTCGCGCAGCTGGGCGAGATCTGGCAGAACCTGTGTCCGTTTGCGTTGGAGCCGTGACGGCCCGGCGACGGGCGAGGGCGGACCCTGCGCTGGACGCGCCGACCGTGGTGTGAGCGGCGTCGGCGCGGCTACGATGCGCCCTCTTCCGCCGCCCGCATGCCATGGCCAAGCAGTACGACCGCGCCTACTTCGACAAGTGGTACCGCTCGCCCGGGCATCGCGTCGGTTCGCGTGCCGAACTGCAGCGCAAGGTGGCGATGGTGGTGCACCTGGCCGAGCACTACCTTGCGCGCCCGCTGCGCACCGTGCTCGACGTCGGCTGCGGCGAGGGCGCCTGGCGTGCGCCGCTGCTGCACCTGCGCCCGCGCGTGGAGTGGCGTGGCCTGGATGCCAGTCCCTACGTCGTCGAACGCTACGGGCGCACGCGCAACATCGGCCTGGCCGGTTTCGGGCAGCTCGGCGAACTGCGCTTCGAGCGGCGCTTCGACCTCATCGTCTGCAGCGACGTGCTGCACTACGTCCCGGCCGGCGAGCTGCGGCGCGGGCTCTCCGGATTCGCCGAGCTGCTCGAAGGCCTCGCCTTCCTCGAGGTGTTCACCTCGCACGACCGGGTGAGCGGCGACTGCGAGGGCTTCATCGCGCGCACGCCCGACTGGTACCGCGCGCGCTTCGGCGACGCCGGCCTGCTGGCGTGCGGCTCGCACGCCTACCTCGGACCGCGCCTGTTGCGCTCCGCGGCGGCGCTGGAATGCTTCTAGGAGGCGGGAGCGAGGGAAGAAGGTCGCATGCGCGTGGACCTGCGGCGATGCGCCGCGGGCGACGCCGTTTCGCGCATCCGCCGGCGGCCGCATAGTGGGATGCCCAGCGGAGAACTCCCAATGCCCGGCAAGCTCCTGATCGTCGCCGCGCTCGTCGCCATCGTCTACAACCTCGGCGCGGGGTTGTACTACATGATCGCCGACCATGGCCGCAGCGACCGCATGCTGCACGCACTGACGCGCCGCATCGCGCTTTCGGTGCTCTTGATCCTAGCGATCATCGCGGCGATCGGCTTCGGCTGGATCCAGCCGCACGGGGTCGGTGGCTGAACCACGGCCCCGGCGCAACGGCGGGATCCAGCCGACTCCGGCCGGCGCGACGCCGCGCGGCGCTAGGATAGGCCGCATGCCTGCCGCTAACCGCCGGTTTGCCCGCCTTGCCGCGTTGACCCTCCTGCTGCCGGTGATTGCCGCCGGCGCGGACGGGACCGCGCCACCCGATCGCCTCGCCGCCTGCGCGGCCTGCCATGGCGCGCACGGCGAAGGCGTGTCGGGCGCGGAGTACTACCCGCATCTTGCGGGCAAGCCCGCCGGTTACCTGTTCGACCAGCTGCGCCATTTCCGCGACGGCCGCCGCGTCAACGCGCAGATGACCTGGCTGGTGCAGTTCATGGACGACGCCTACATGGAGGAGATCGCGGCGCACTACGCGGCAGAGCCGCCACGCACGCGTGCCGCGGACACCGGCGAGGCCGACCTGACGCCGGCGCTGCGGGCGACGGCGGAGCGGCTGGTGCGCGAGGGCGACCCGGCGCGCGGCGTCGATGCCTGCAGCGCCTGCCATGGCGAAGCGCTGACCGGGCTCGAGCCGGACATCCCGGCTCTGGTCGGCCTGCCGGCCGAATACGTCATCGCGCAGCTCGGCAACTGGCGCAGCGGCATCCGCCACGCCACCGCGCCGGACTGCATGGCCGACATCGCGCGCGCGCTCGCACCCGAAGACATCCGCGCGGTGGCCGTGTGGCTGTCGCGGCAGGCGCATGCC
>JAEZQS010000222.1 GCA_023412995.1 Pseudomonadota bacterium | reverse complement strand
CGGTGGAGGATTCGGAGGAGGTGGATTCGGCGGCGGCGGATTCGGCGGCGGCGGCGGTTTCAGTGGCGGCGGCGGCATTTCCGCCGGCGGCGGCGCTTCGGGGAGCTGGTGACATGCGCTGGATCAGCCACCTGTTCGACCTTGGCGCCGCGGCACGGCACTTCCCCGCGGCCACGCTGGACGCAATCCAGCATGCGATCGCCGCCAGCGAACACGCTCACCGGGGCGAGATCGCGTTTGCCGTCGAAGGCAGCCTGTCGCTCGCTGCACTGCTGCGCGGACGCACCGCCCGCCAGTGCGCCGAGGAAGCCTTCGCGCGCCTGCGCGTGTGGGACACTGAAGAAAACACCGGGGTGCTGGTCTATCTGCTGCTGGCCGACCACGCCATCGAGATCGTCGCCGACCGCGGGGTGGCGGCAGCGGTCGACGCCGCCGAATGGCTGCCCATCATCGACCTCATGCAGCAGCACTTCCGCGCCGGCAACCACCTCGCCGGAGCGCTGGCCGGCGTCGAGGCCATCGGCGAGCTGCTGGCCAGCCATTTTCCTGCCGGGGATGCCCGCCCGAATCCGGACGAGCTGCCCAACCGTCCGGTGCTGCTGTAGGGCCGCGGCTGCGCTCGATCGAGCCGTCGCCTGCGGCCGCAGCTGCGCGGCGGACACCATCCGCACCCAACCCTCCCCTTGAAGCGCGGCCATCAAGTCCGACGGCTGCGAGTGGGATTGCGCGGCCAACACCATCCCCACCCAGACCCTCCCCTTGAAGGGGATGGCTTCAGGGCATTGGTCGGGAAAGGGCGTCGGCAAGTGCCGCGGGGTCGGTGAGCGGCAGGCTGCAGGCGAGGCCGTGGCAGACCTGGGCGCTGCCGCCGCGCCCGCCCATCGGGGCGGCGAGGACGCCGGGAAGCCCGCTCTCGCCTGCGGGAACGAAGTAGATGTCGGCGGCGTCGGGCGCAATCGCGCAGGCTGCGGCGAGCCATCGATCGGCCGCGTCGCCGCCATCGGCGCGGACGACGACGTGCGGGCGCGGGTGGAGATGGTCGTCCAGCGCCAGCAGCAGCGTGCAGCAGGCGTGCGGGTGCTGGGTCAGCGTGGGCCACGCAGCGCGCAGGGTGCGATCGGCTGCATCCAGGTAGCGCGGTTCACCGAGGAGGTGGCCCAGCGCCTGCAGGGCACGCGCGGCAACGCCATTGCCCGCGGGAAGGGATTCGTCCATCCACGGCTTCGGGCGCTGCGGCAGCGGCTCGGCATCGTGTGCCGTGAAGAAGAAGCCCCCGGTGACGGCATCTTCGAACCGCTCGAGCAGGGCATCCGCCAATGCGATGGCCCAGTCGAGGTCACGCCGGCGCCAGCGCACCTGCAGCATCGCGAGCAGGGCGTCGAGCAGGAACGCATGGTCGTCGAGGTAGGCCGGGAAACGCGCCACGCCGGCGGCGTGCACGGCGTACAGGCTTCCGTCGATCCATGCGTTCGCGTGCAGGAAATCGAGTGCGCGTTCGGCTTCGGCCAACAGGGGCGCATCCGGCAGCCATCGCGCGGCACGCGCGACCCCGCCCACGAGCAGTGCGTTCCAGGCGGTCAGGATCTTGTCGTCGAGGCCGGGGCGCACGCGCTGTGCCCGCGCCGCCAGGAGCGTGGCATCGACACGGTGCAGGCGGCGCTCGACCTCCGCCGCCGGCAGGTCGAGTCGCGCGGCGATTCCCGCGATCGATTCCGCCTGCACGAGATGCCAGGCATGGCCTTCGAAATTGGGCGGCGCATCGAGTCCGTAGCGCAGGGCGGCGACGGCAAACGCGTCCTTTCCGAGCAGGTCGCGCACGGCGTCGTGCTGCCACACGTAGTAGCGGCCTTCCTCTCCTTCCGAATCGGCGTCGAGCGAACTCCAGAACCCGCCAGCGGGCGACTGCATCTCGCGTTCCAGCCAGCCGGCGCAGGCACGCGCTGCAGCGGCGAAGCCGGACGCTTCGGCGCCGGACGGCTCGCGGCCCTCGCCATCGAGCTGGCGCGCCGCGCGGGCGTACAGCGGCAGCAGCTGCGCGTTGTCGTACAGCATCTTCTCGAAATGCGGGATTTCCCAGCGTTCGTCCACGCAGTAGCGGAAGAAGCCGCCACCCAGGTGGTCGGCCAGGCCGCGCGACGCCATGCGCGACAGGGTGAGTCGCGCCATGGCGGCGTGCGGGCCGGCATCACCCTCGCCGGGCGGCGTCCCGGCGGGAAGCGCGCCGTCCGTGTGCGCGAGCAGCAGCTCGATCTCGCTTGCATGCGGGAACTTCGGTGCGCCGAGGTGACCGCCGTGGGTCGGATCGAAGCCGGCCGCGATGCGGTCGAAGGCGAGCTTCAGCGGCGCGTCGTCGAGTTCGGCCGCATGCGCCGGTTCGCTTCCGTGGTCGGCGAGGAACGCGGCGATGGCGGCATTCTGCCCGCGTACCTCGTCGGGTCGCTGGTCGAACCACCTGCGCACGCCTTCGAGCACCTGCACGAAGGAGGGCAGCCCATGGCGCGGCAGCGGCGGGAAATAGGTACCGGCGAAGAAGGGCAGGAGGTCGGCCGGTGCGAGGAACACCGTCAACGGCCAGCCGCCCCCGCGCCGGGCGAGCGCCTGGTGTGCCAGCTGGTACACCTTGTCGATGTCCGGCCGCTCCTCGCGGTCCACCTTGATGTTGACGTACAGCGCGTTCATCACGCGCGCGGTCGCCTCGTCCTCGAAGCTCTCGTGCGCCATCACGTGGCACCAGTGGCAGGCGGCATAGCCGATCGACAGCAGGATCGGCTTGCCGTCGCGCCGCGCAGCCTCCAGTGCCTCGTCGCACCACGGCCACCAGTCGACCGGGTTTCCTGCGTGCTGGCGCAGGTAGGGACTGGATTCACCGGCAAGGCGATTGGCCATCGCGCAAGTGTAGTGCGGAGCAGGTGAACGGGCCTCCGGGAGCGATGGGCGAGGGCGGCCGGGAACCATCCCCCGAAATGGTGCCAGGGACAATTTTTCGCGCTGCCTGCCCACGCAACAGGCGAGGCGCCGGCGTGGCCGTGGGGTTGTCCGACGCGCGCCCGCGCTTGTCTCGCGCGCCGGCGACCGGCTACCGTGGCCGGCCTGTCTCAACGGACGCGTGCGCATGGACGAAAGCATCGAGTATCCCGCCCTGGTCCTGCGCAAGGGCGAGGACGCGCGCCTGCGCGCCGGGCACCTCTGGGTGTTTTCCAACGAGGTCGATGTCGGCCGCTCGCCGCTCACCTCGTTCGAGCCGGGCACGGCCGTCGCCATCGTCGACCATCGCGACAAGCCGCTCGGCATCGGCTACGTCAACCCGCACTCGCTGATCGCCGCGCGCCTGGTGGTGCGCGGCATCGCCCATCCGCTCGATCGATCGCTGCTCGTGCACCGAGTGAAGGTGGCGCTCGCGCTGCGCGAGCGGTTGTACCCCGAGCCGTATTACCGGCTCGTGTTCGGCGAATCCGACGGCCTGCCGGGCCTGGTGGTGGACCGCTTCGGCGACGTACTGGTGGCGCAGGTGACCACCGCCGGCATGGAGCGCCTGAAGGACGCCATCGCCGATGCGCTGGAGAAGGTTCTGAAGCCGCGCCAGCTCTGGTGGAAAAACGATGCCGGCGTGCGCGCGCTGGAACAGCTGCCCGCCTATGCCGACCTCGGCCGCGGCGAGTACGGTGGCGAGACGATCGTGCGCGAGGGCGGACTGGAGTTCGTGGTCGATCCCGTCGGCGGCCAGAAGACCGGCTGGTTCTACGACCAGCGCGGCAACCGCGACGCGCTCGCGCCCGTCGTCGCGGGCAAGCGCGTGCTCGACATGTTCAGCTACCTCGGGGCATGGGGCCTGCGCGCAGCCGCGGCCGGTGCCAGCGCTGTGGACTGCGTCGATGCCTCCGCTGCCGCGGTGGAGGCGACAGGGCGGAATGCCGGACGCAACGGTCTCGCCGACCGCGTGCGCGCCATCCGCGCCGATGCCTTCGACCACCTCAAGGCGTTGCGCGAGGCGCGCGAGCACTACGACGTCGTCATCCTCGATCCACCCGCGTTCGCCAAGCGCCGCAAGGACCTTGCCGAAGCGCGCCTCGCCTATCGCCGCCTCAACGAGCTCGGCATGCAGGTGCTGGCGAAAGACGGCATCGTCGTGACCTGCTCGTGCTCGCACCACCTGCCGGCCGCGACGCTGCTCGAAGGCGTGCAGCAGGGCGCGCGCCACCTCGACCGCCAGGTGCAGGCGCTGGTCTCGCTGCAGCAGGGACCCGACCACCCGGTGCACCCGGCCATCCCCGAAACCGCCTACCTCAAGGGCTACATCTGCCGCGTCCTGCCGGCCTGATCCGCGTGGCGCGAACGGGAGCAGAAGTGAAAGCCTTCAACGCGAAGCACACGGAGCACACGACGGAGGAGCCAGGCGAAAGATGTTGGACACGGAGCACACCGAGCACCTCCCACTGACACCCCGGTTTGTCGAGCCCCACACACAGAATTTCTGACAGGCCCCCGGAACCAGCAAGCCCATTTGCGAAGGGGCTTGTCTTGCGCTCCTGCATTCTTCGTGTGCTCCGTGTGCTTCGTGTTGAAAGCTTCTGGTCTGCCTTCTGCGTGTGCTCCGTGTGCTCCGTGTCGAAGGCTTCCAGCTCTTGCCTGCCCGGCAGCCACGAAGGATCGTGACACGGACGTTGCGCCCGGCGGCGCGGCGTGAGGCTACAATGCCCGGACCCGCGCGTCCCGTCCCTCCATGCCCTACGTCGTCGACATCGATCCGATCGCGTTCTCCCTCGGCCCGGTGAGCGTGCACTGGTACGGCATCATGTACGTGCTCGGGTTCGCCGCCGCCTGGTGGCTGGGCGAGAGACGGCGCGCGGCCGGGCGCCTGCCGGTGTCGCGCGACGAGTTCTCGGACCTCGCCTTCTACGGCATGCTCGGCGTGATCCTCGGCGGGCGCATCGGCTACATGCTGTTCTACGACACGGCCGAGCTGGTCGCGCATCCGCTCTCGCTGGTGCGGGTATGGGAAGGCGGCATGTCGTTCCACGGCGGGCTGCTCGGCGTGCTGCTGGCCGGCTGGATCTGGAGCCGCCGCCATCAGCTGCGCTTCTTCGACACCATCGATTTCGTCGCGCCGCTGGTGCCGATCGGGCTCGGCCTCGGCCGACTCGGCAACTTCATTGGCGGTGAACTCTGGGGGCGCCACACCGGCCTGCCGTGGGGCATGGTGTTCCCGCGCGCATTGCCGGGCGGATTCGACGACCTGCAGCGCCTGTCCGCTGGCGCGCTCGCCGCCGAGGCACGCCATCCATCGCAGCTTTACGAGGTGCTGCTTGAGGGCGTGGTGCTGTTCGCGGTGCTCTGGTGGTACTCGCGCCGGCCGCGTCCGCGCTACGCGGTGGCCGGCCTGTTCGCGCTGCTGTACGGCATCTTCCGCTTCGCGGTGGAATTCGTGCGCGAGCCCGACGTGCAGATGGGCTTCATCGCGTTCGACTGGCTCACCATGGGGCAGCTGCTGTCGTTGCCGCTGGTCGCCATCGGCCTGTTCCTGCTGTGGCTGTCGCGGCGCTCGCCCGTCGCCTTCGTCGAAGCGCCGGCGGCGGAACCCGCGCCCCGCGCGCCGCGCCGCTGACTTCCCCGCCATGCAGCAATACCTCGACCTCCTGCGCCACGTGCTCGAGCACGGCACCCACAAGGGCGATCGCACCGGTACCGGCACGCGCAGCGTGTTCGGCTGGCAGATGCGCTTCGACCTTGCCCGCGGCTTCCCGCTGGCGACCACCAAGAAGCTGCACCTCCGGTCCATCGTGCACGAACTCATCTGGTTCCTGCGCGGGGAAACCAGCACGCGTTACCTGCGCGAGAATGGCGTGACGATCTGGGACGAGTGGGCCGACGCCAATGGCGACCTCGGCCCGGTGTACGGCCACCAGTGGCGCAGCTGGCCGGCGCCGGACGGACGCACCATCGACCAGATCGCGTGGGTGCTGGAGGAAATCCGCCGCAACCCCGATTCGCGCCGCCTGGTGGTGAGTGCCTGGAACGTCGCGGACCTGCCGCGCATGGCGCTGCAGCCCTGCCATGCGCTGTTCCAGTTCTACGTCGCCGACGGGCGCCTCTCGTGCCAGCTCTACCAGCGTTCCGGCGACATCTTCCTCGGCGTGCCGTTCAACATCGCAAGCTATGCGCTGCTGACCCACATGGTGGCGCAGGTCACGGGGCTGGCCCCCGGCGACTTCGTCCACACGCTCGGCGATGCGCACCTGTATTCCAACCACGTCGAACAGGCGCGCGAGCAACTGACGCGCAGTCCGCGCCCGCTGCCGCGGCTGGTGCTGAATCCCGCCGTCCGTTCGCTTGACGATTTCCGCTACGAGGACGTCGCCTTCGAAGGCTACACCCCGCATCCCGCCATCAAGGCACCCGTCGCGGTGTAGCTGCCGCGATACCGTCCGACACGCACGGGTCCCTGCCTGCGCAGGGACCACGGCCGTGCCGCGGGAGCAAGTCGGACCGGACCCTGCAACCGCAGCCCCATGACTGGCCCCAGCGCCAGCGCCAACCCCTAGCCCCTAGCCCCCGCCTCTAGTGACTATCCGCCGTCCTCTCCAGCAGGTCGGTGGCCTGGCGCAGGTTGTCCTGCAGCTTGTCCAGCATGATGTCGGCGTAGCGGCGGATGTCGGCGTCTTCGCTGTTGGCCCGCGCGTCTTCGTACATGGCGATGATGGCGTCGTAGTCGCGCACGACGTCGTGCACGTACTCGTCATCCAGCGCGGTATTCCGGTCGAGCAGCTCGTCCGCCTCGCGCTGGCCATGTTCGCTGTTGCGGTGCTCGAGGTCGACGTTCTTGCGCGAGGCGAGCAGGCGCAGCGCGTCATCCGCCTCGCGGTGCGAGGAGACGACGTTGTCGGCCAGCGAGTGGACGCCCGGATGGCGCGCCCGCGAGGCCGCGCGGTTGCCCAGCATCAGCTGGTCCATGTTGGCGGCATCGGCCGCGCGCAGGAAATGGACGTCCTGCGGGGCCAGCTCGCCCGGCGGCACCTCGTAGGCCTGCGGCAGCTGCGCGGCGGCGCTGCCGCCCAGGAGGGCGCCGGCGAGCACCAGCGCGGCAAGGGGCATCTTCATGGGCGGATCTCCAGAGTGTCGGTTGCCCGACTATCCGGCGAGACCGCTTAACCGCCGCGTGCCAGTTCCGCTTTCCGCCGCGCGCGTTCAGTCGACGTGCGGTTTGGCCGTTCCGCCCTGGATTGCCGGCGTACGGGGCGATGCCGGCGTGGCGGAGAACACACGATTGCCGCCGACCCAGGTCTCCAGCACCTGGCTCGACCACAGCCGCGCGGCATCGACGGTGAAGGGGTCGCGATCGACAAGGATGAAATCGGCCCACTTGCCGGGCTCGAGCGTGCCCAGCGTGTCTTCCTGGTGCGCGGCCCACGCCGCGTCGAGGGTGAAGGCACGCAGCGCCTCGATGCGCGTCATGCGCTGGTCCGGGTACCAGCCGCCGGGTGGGCGGCCGGCGTGGTCCTGGCGGGTGACGGCGGCGTGGATGCCGAAGAAGGGATTGGGCGACTCGACCGGAAAGTCCGAACCGGCCGCGACCACCGTGCCCTGCGCGAGGAAGCGGCGCCAGGCGTAGGCGCCCTTGATGCGCTGCGGACCGACGCGATGCTCGGCCATGTTCATGTCCGAGGTGGCATGCGTGGGCTGCATCGAGGCGACGAGCTTCAACGGCACGAAGCGCGGGATGTCCTCCAGAGCGACGACCTGGGCGTGCTCGATGCGGTTGCGCAGCGCGCCGCTGCCCGGATGGTCGGCATAGGCAGCGGCGAACGCGTCCAGCACCTCGCCGTTGGCCGCGTCGCCGATGGCGTGCACGCACACCTGGTAGTGGCGCGCCAGCGCCTTGCCGATCATCGCCGTGAGCGTCGCCGGGTCGTTGAACAGCAGCCCGCGGTTGCCCGGATCGTCCGCATACGGCGCCCGCAGTGCCGCGCCACGGCTGCCGAGCGCGCCATCGGCGTAGAGCTTCACCGCGCGCACGGTGAGGAAGTCGCCGCCGTAGCCGAGCAGGGGACCTGCGGCGGCAATGGCATCGAAGTCATCGCCCGTGCCGTGGATCATGGCGTAGATGCGTGCCGTCAGGCGGTGCTGGTCGGCATGTCGCCGGTAGAGCGTAAAGGTGGCGCGGTCGATGCCCGCGTCGTGCACGCCGGTCAGCCCCACACGCGCCATTTCGGCCAGCGCGGTGTCGAGTGCTTCGGCCTGTTGGCGCGCATCGGGCGCCGGCACCCGCGATTCCACCAGCGCGGTCGCGCCATCGACGAACACGCCGGTCGGCTTGCCCGTGTCGTCGCGTTCAATGCGCCCACCGGCGGGATCCTTGCTGTCCTTGCCGATACCGGCGCGCGCCATCGCCGCGCTGTTGGCCCAGCCTGCATGGCCGTCTATGCGGCTCAGCCAGACCGGCCGGTCGGCAGCGGCGGCGTCGAGTTCGCGCGCGGTGGGGAACCGGCCGAGCTTCCAGTTTTCCTGGTTCCACCCGCCGCCGACGATCCAGGCGGCGTCCGGGTGCGCGCGGGCGTAGGCGGTGACGGCCGCGAGCGCCTCGTCCAGCGATTTCGTCGCCGAGAGGTCCACCTGCGTGCGTGCCTGGCCGAGCGCCATCACGTGGCCATGGGCATCGATCAGCCCCGGTAGCAGGGTGCGCCCGGCGCCGTCCTCGTAGCGGGCCGCCGCGCCCGCGCGTTCGCGCAGGGCGGAGGTACTGCCCGTGGCCACCACCTTGCCGTCCTCGGCGAGCAGGGCCTCGAAGCGCACCAGCTTGCCGGAACGGTCGAGCGTGTAGCCGTTGACGTTGCCGACCACCAGCGGCGCGGCGGCCGCGGCAGGCAGGGCGCAGGCGAGCAGCGCGACGAGCAGTGGCATGATCAGGCGCATCGGACGATCCTCTGGCAGCGGGCGTGGCTCGCGCGGAGTGTACGGGACGGGCGTGGCGGCATCGTGGGGGCAATGGCTGTGTCAGGCGACCGGCGCATCGCCCTGGCCGCGTGACAGCACCGTGCTCGCCGTGAGGTCGGCGCTCACGTTGCCGACGGTGGCGAACACGTCCGGTATCGTGTCCACCGCGAGCAGCAGCACCAGCGGTTCCAGCGGCAGTCCCATCGCGGAGGCGACCGGCATCGTCGTCGCCATGAAGCTGACCTGCCCGGGCAGTCCGACCGAGCCGAGGCTGACGACGACGGCCAGCGCGGTGGCCGCCGCCGCGTGCAGCAGCGGCACGTCGATGCCGGCAAACCAGGCGACGAAGGCCGCCGCGCCGAGGTACTGCACGGGACTGGTGATGCGGAACAGCGACACCGCCATCGGCAGCACCAGTGCCGCGACGGAACGCGGCTGGCCGAGGCGATCGCGCGCGCTTTCGACCATGGCCGGCAGCGAGGCCAGCGACGACTGCGTGCTGGCGGCGACGACCTGCGCCGGCAGGATCGCACCGGCGAAGCGCCGCAGGCGCACGCCGCCGAACACCACCGCGACCGGATACAGCATCAGCGTGACCGCGATGTACATCGCGCACAGCAGCACGATGTAGGCGCCGAGCGCCGCCACCACGCTGGAACCGGCGCGCGCGCACACTCCCAGCACCAGCGCGAAGACGCCGACCGGGGCCGCCAGCAGGACCCAGTGCACGATCACGATCATGGTGTCGGCGAGGCTCTGGAAGAAACCCACCAGCAGGGCGCGGCGCGAGGCCTCGATGCGCGTCACCGCGAAGCCGAAGAAGAGGGCGAACACGACCAGCGGCAGCATGGCGGCCTGCGCCGCCGCGGCAATCGCGTTGGCGGGAACGATCCCCGTGAACCACTCACCGAGCCCCGCCGGCAGCGCCGGCGCGGCAGCCGCGGGAACGGCAGCGCGCAGGCGCTCGATCGTCGCCGGGTCGCGTGGCAGCAGCGACAGCGCCAGCGGGGCGACCACGGCCGCGAACACGGCGCCGGCCACCAGCAGCAATGCGAACACGCCGAGCGCGCGGCGTGCGGTGCGGGCGGAGGCGGCCCCAACGCTCGCCGCACCCACCCCCGCCCAGACCCGGGCCC
>JAEZQS010000303.1 GCA_023412995.1 Pseudomonadota bacterium | reverse complement strand
GTGGACACCTGGCTTTTCGCCGGCAACACGCCGCTGGTGCGCCACGTGATGGCCGGCGGCCAGTGGCAGGTGCGCGACTTCCGTCACCGCGACGGCGAGCGCATCGCCGCCCGCTACCGGACGACCGTGCAGCGCCTGGCCCGCCAGGCGTAGCGCACCGCGCGCTGCCCCGGCGACGCCGTCACCCCCCCCTCGGCAGCGCGCTGCTTCGTGCGCCTCGCGCGCTTCGGGGTTCACGCGTTCTGCCGCCGAACCCGCGGCAAAGCGGCCGCACGATGGCGGACATGTCGCAACGCTCCGGCGGCAGGCGTGCGGCCGCCGCCGGTAGGCCCTCACCTGTGCTTCGTGGTTTTCGTGTTTCAATCCGCCGCTGGTCGCCTCTGGCCTCGCGCCCCGCAACGGCGGCGCCCGCGGACCATCACGGCTGCCCGCCATCGAACCCGTCGCGGAACAGGGCCGCTTCCTGCAGCGGCAGCTTCCACGCGCCGCGCCCGTACGTGGCGGCAACCAGCACGCGCTGGCTGGCTGCCATCTCGAGGTCGGTGACGACCATGCCGAGCGGCATGCCGGCCATCCAGGGCTCGAAGGTCTCGCCGCCATCGGTGCTGCGGTAGACGCCGATGTCGGTGCCGACGTACACGTGCCCCGGTTCGGCCGGATCCAGCGCGACGCTGTTGGCCGGCACGCGCGGCAGGCCCGCGCCGATGCCTTCCCAGTCGCTGCCGCCGCTCGAGCGGAGCAGCTGCGGCGACTGGAACAGGCTGCGGGTGGCGTAGACGGTGTTGCCGGCCGGGTCGGCGATCGCGATGTCCGAGACATTGCCGCCGGGCCAGTTGCGGGTGAGGTCGACCCACGCGGGCGCCGGCTCGAGCGCGTTCGCCGTCATGCCGATGCGCCCGTCCGAGGTGCCGGCGTACAGCACGAGGGCGCGCCCGGCATCGCCGGCGGGCACCGCCAGCACGCTGACCGTGGCGTTGCTGGCGAGGGCCAGGGTGGGCGAGATGCCGGTCCAGCTGTACGCCCCCGCGTTGTTGCCGATGAGGGCGCGATAGACACGGTTGGATGCGACGAACACCGAATCGGCGCCGGTCACCAGGGGCGTGACCCACGGGAACGGCTCGCTGGTATCGAAGCCGCCGCGGCCGACCCAGTTGAAGGTGAAGGGTTCGCCGCGCGACGTCGACAGGATCAGGGCGGCGCCGCCGGACGGGTAGCTCGACTGGAACACGCGCTGCGGATTGCGCGGATCCACCGCGTTCATGAAGCCGTCGCCGGTCACCGTGGTGACTGCCCAGACCGCCGAGCCGGAGCGCACGGACGAGGAATTGTCCTGCGCGCCGCCATACACGCGGTCGGGATCTTCAGGGTCCAGCGCGACATCGTAGAACTGGGTGATCTGCAGGTTGCCGTTGAGGTTCTCGAACTGGCTGCCGCCATCGTCGCTGCGCCAGAGTCCGCCGTCGCCACCCACCCACAGACGGTTTCCGCCGTTGGCGGACCAGCGCACGATGTGCGTGTCCTGGTGGACGGCCTGGTTGCCGCCCCAGCCGGCGGTGAGGATGGCCAGGCTCTGCCCGCCATTGGTGGAAAGGGCCGGGCGGATCGTGCCGACCAGCAGCCGGTCCGGATCGTCCGGATGCACGTCCAGCGTCAGGTTGTACCAGCACTGGCCTTCGCAGGCGTCGGCGTTGACCTGGCTCCAGCTCGCGCCGGCGTCGCTGGTGCGATAGAGCTGCAGCGTGCCGCCGCTGCCGTTGCCGACCAGCGCATACAGCACCGCGTTGTCAGAGGGCGCCATCGCAAGGCGGCTGTAGGTCGCGTTCCAGGCCGTGGGCAGGCCGTTGTCCAGCAACGTCCAGGTCGCGCCCGCGTCGGTGGATTTGTAGATGCCCTTGCTGCGCACGGCGGCATAGGCGACCTCCGGTTCGGTGCGTGAGAACAGCAGGTCGCGCACGCCGCTGGAAGGAAGTACGGGCGACCAGCTCGCGCCGGCGTCGGTGGTGCGGTAGATGCCGCCGCTGCCGAGGGCACCGCTGTCGCTGCAGCGGCCCTGTCCGCCGACGACCAGCACGTCCGGATCGAGCGGCGACTGCGCGATGGCGGTGACGAAGGACAGCGGCAGCGGTGCTTCCGCGCTGCCGTTGCGTGGTTCGAACGTCGCGCCGCCATCGGCCGAATGGAACAGGCCCATGCCGAAGTAGTCGAGGCAGCCGGCGTTGACCTCGCCGGTGCCGACCCACAGCGCGCCGGGCTTGCCGGTTTCGAGCAGCAGCGCGCCGATGCTTCCGGTACCGAGCGCGTCGGTGAGCGGCGTCCAGGAACCGCCGGCATCGGTGCTCTTCCACAGGCCGCCGGCGGCGGAGCCGAGGTAGAGCGTGTCTTCCGCGGCAGGATCCATCGCCAGCGCGGTGACCCGGCCCGCCACCGGGCCCATGCGCCAGTCCAGCATGGTCATGCTGTCCGGCCCCAGCGGCAGCCAGGGCTGCGCCGCCAGCAGGCCCGGGACCTGGCGCGCCATCGCATGCTGCAGGCTGGCCACGGCGCGCGCGCGTTGCAGGCGCGCATCGGCGACGACATCGAGGCCGCGACGGGCGCTGAACCACTCGAGGCGCTGGCGGATTTCGTGTTCCTCGCCGTCGCTGCGGTCGGTGGCGGCCGGTGCCAGCCACGGCCGGTCGGCGTCCTGCGCCGCCAGCGGCGTGGCGCCGGGAGCAAGTGCCAGTGCGGCGAGGATGGGCAGGAACCGGATTGCTGGCTGTCGCATGGAATACCCCTTCCGCACGCCCCTTGCGTGCCGGCCGCCTACCATAGCCGATCAGGCTGCCGCTGCGGCACCACTTTCGCCCTGCCTGCGCCGCCATGACGCGGCGTCGGCTTGAATCAACGGCGCAACCACCCCATCTGCGCCGCATCGCGAACCCTTGCCGAGGAAGCCGCATGAGCTCCACTGCCGAGACCCGCCCGTTCGAGGCGGAAGTCGCCCAGGTGCTGCACCTGGTCACCCATTCGCTCTATTCGCACAAGGACATCTTCCTGCGCGAACTGGTCTCCAATGCCTCCGATGCCTGCGACAAGCTGCGCTTTGCCGCCCTGTCCGATGCCTCCCTTGCCGCGGACGATCCGGAGCTGCGCATCGAGATCAGCGTCGACAAGGAGGCGCGCACCCTCACCGTGCGCGACAACGGCATCGGCATGACGCGCGAGGAGGTGATCGAGAACATCGGCACGATCGCGCGCTCGGGCACGCGGCGCTTCCTCGATTCGCTTTCCGGCGATGCGCGTCGCGACACCCAGCTCATCGGCCAGTTCGGCGTCGGCTTCTATGCCGCCTTCATCGTCGCCGACCGCGTCACCCTGACCACCCGCAAGGCAGGCGCGCCGGCCGGCGGGGGCGTGCGCTGGGAGTCGTCCGGGACCGGCGAGTACACGCTCGAGGCGCAGGAAGTCGCGGCGCGCGGCACCACCGTGACGCTGCACCTGAAGCCGGACGAGGACGAGTTCCTCGACGTGTGGAAGCTGCGTGAGCTGGTCAAGCGTTACTCGGACCACGTCGCGTTCCCGATCCGCCTGCCGAAGATGGAGGACGGCAAGCCCACCGGCGAGTTCGAAACCGCCAACCACGCCGCGGCCTTGTGGGCGCGCCCGCGCCAGGAGATCACGGACGAGGAGTACCAGGCGTTCTACAAGTCGCTCTCGCACGATTTCAGCGATGCGCTGGCGTGGACCCACAACCGCGTCGAAGGATCGCAGAGCTATACGCTGCTGCTGTACGTGCCGGAGAAGCCGCCGTTCGATGCCGTCTTCAGCGGCCGCGAGGAGCGGCACGGCGTGAAGCTCTACATCCGGCGCGTGTTCATCATGGACGCCAGCGAACAGCTGCTGCCGGCCTACCTGCGCTTCGTTCGCGGCGTGGTCGATTCCGACGACCTTCCGCTCAACGTCAGCCGCGAGATCCTGCAGGAGAACCGGCTCGTCTCGCAGATCCGCGCCGCCTGCACCAAACGCGTGCTCGACCTGCTGGAGAAGCTGGCGAAGGACGAGCCGGCGAAGTTCGCCACCTTCACCCAGGCCTTCGGCAACGTGCTGAAGGAGGGCGTGGCCGAGGATGGCGCCAACCGCGAGCGCATCGCCCGCCTGTTGCGCTTCGCCTCCACCCACGGCGAGGATGCCTCGCGCACCGTTTCCCTCGACGACTACATCGGCCGCATGCAGGCAGGCCAGGACGTCATCTGGTACGTGACCGCCGATTCCTGGGCGGCGGCGAAGAGCAGCCCGCAGATCGAGTCGCTGCGCGCGCGCGGCATCGAGGTGCTGCTGCTCTCCGATCGCATCGACGAGTGGATGATCGGCTACCTCGGCGAATACGGTGGCAAGAAGCTGCGCAGCGCGGCCAAGGGCGAGCTCGATGCCGACGGCGCCGACGAGGCGACCAAGGAAAGCCGCAAGCAGGCCGAGGAAGCGGCGGCCCCGCTGGTCGAGCGGCTCACCGCGCTGCTCGGCGACAAGGTCGGCAAGGTGCAGGTCAGCCATCGGCTGACCGAATCGCCTTCGTGCATCGTGCTCGGCGAGTACGACATGGCCCTGCACATGCAGCGCCTGCTGCGCGAGGCCGGCCACGACGTGCCGGCCAGCAAGCCGACGCTCGAGATCAACCCGGCCAACCCGCTGGTGCAACGCTTCGGCAGCGAAACCGACGAGGCCCGCGCGGCGGACATCGCCAACCTCCTGCTGGAAGAAGCGCAGCTTGCCGCCGGCGATCAGCTCGCCGATCCGGCGGCGTTCATTGCGCGGGTGAACCGGTTGGTGTGACGGCCGGGATTCGGGATTCGGGATTCGGGATCGGACACGAGGGCCGCCCGCGGCCGCGGGCTCGCACGGGCTCACATCCCGAATCCGTTCCTGATCCCGCAAGGTAACGCCTACCCGCGGGGCGAAATGCTTGCGTCGCACCGGCATGGCGCGGGCAGGGCAGGGGGCGTTCGCGGCACTGGCATGGACGTTGCGTCGGCTGCAAGGACCGCCGCCGCGGCGCCAGGAGATGCCCATGCTAGCCACCACCTACCGCCGCCCCTACCGCGTGCGCGTGCAGGACGTGCCCGATCCGGTGATCGAGCATCCGGACGACGCCATCGTGCGCGTCACGCGCGCCTGCATCTGCGGTTCGGACCTGCATCTCTACCACGGCCTGGTGCCCGACACGCGGGTAGGGACGATCTTCGGCCACGAGTTCACCGGCATCGTCCAGGAGGTCGGTCCCGGCGTGCAGCGGCTGAAGGTGGGTGACCACGTCCTGGTCCCCTTCAACGTCTTCTGCGGCAGATGCTATTTCTGCGAGCGCGAGCTGTACGGCAACTGCCATGACGTCAATCCGCAGGCGACCGCCCTCGGCGGTGTCTACGGCTACTCGCATACCGCTGGCGGCTACGACGGTGGCCAGGCCGAGTACGTGCGGGTCCCCTTCGCCGACGTCGGCCCCACGGTGATCCCGCCGGGCATGCACATCGAGGACGCGGTGCTGCTGACCGACGTGGTGCCGACGGGCTACCAGGCGGCGGAAATGGGCGACATCAAGGAAAACGACACGGTGGTCGTGTTCGGCGCCGGCCCGATCGGCATCATGGCCGCGCGCTGCGCCTGGCTGATGGGCGCCGGCCGCGTGATCGTGGTCGACTGCGTGGACTACCGGCTGGAGTTCGTCGCCGCCTACGGCCCGGCGGAGACGGTCGATTTCCGCGAAGTCGACGACATGGCGGTGCACATCAAGAAGATGACCGACTGGCTCGGCGCCGACGTCTGCATCGACGCGGTCGGCTGCGAGGCGGACGGCAATTTCGTGCAGAGCCTCACCGGCGTGCGCATGAAGCTGCAGGCGGGCGCGGCGACCGCGCTGCACTGGGCCATCAACTCGGTACGCAAGGGCGGCAACGTGTCGATCGTCGGCGTGTACGGTCCCACCTTCAACGCGATTCCCATCGGCAGCGCGATGAACAAGGGGCTGACGTTGCGCATGAACCAGTGCAGCGTCAAGCGCCATCTTCCGCGACTGATCGAACATGTCGAGGCCGGGCGGATCGATCCACGCGCCCTCATCACGCACCGCGTGCCGCTGGAGGAAGTCGACGACGCCTACCACCTGTTCTCGGCCAAGAAGGACGGCTGCATCAAGGCGGTGCTGGTACCGCCCGGGGCGACTGCCATCGACCCGGTGCCACGGCCGCGGCCGGCGACGCCACTGCATTGAGGACCCGCCATGCCCACGCACATCGACCATTCGCACATTCCGGGCTGGGGCGCCGATCTCGACCCGACGCGCCGCCCCGCCGTCCCGATGGAACGCATGCCGCCACGGCTGCAGGGCGCGCCCTTCGGCAAGCCTGCCCAGCAGCCACAGACGGTGGAGGTGCTGCATTCCATCGAGCGGCCCGGGATCACGCCGGTATTCGGCTCGGCGCTGCCTCCGCGCGGTCTCAGCGGCATGATCCGGCGGCGCGCGTTCCGCCACAGCGAGAGCAACCTGCGCCACTGGATGATGCTGCTGGCGGCCGATCGCATCGACGTCGTCGAGGGTCTGATCGAGGACCTTGGACGCCGCGGTCGGGCACGCCCTGCCGCCGCCATCGCGGTGGCGGCTGCCGGCCTGGTGGTGCTGGGCGCCTGGTACTGGCAGCGGCGCTGAGGCGGATCCGGCGGGGAGGCGCCGAAGGAGGGTGCGCGGGGCGGGGCGGCATCGACGTGCATGCTAGGATCGCCCGTTCCGGCACTGGCCGCCAGGACGCCCTCGCGCGATGCAGATCCATACCAAGCTGCCGAAGGTCGGCACCACGATCTTCTCGGTGATGAGCCAGCTCGCGGCCGAGCACAAGGCCATCAACCTCGGCCAGGGCTTTCCCGATTTCGATGCGCCGCGCACCTTGCGCGAGGCGCTCGCGCGCGCGATGGACGAGGGCCACAACCAGTATGCCCCGATGCCCGGCATTGCCTCGCTGCGCGAGGCGATCGCCGCCAAGGCCGCTTCGACCTACGCGTGCAAGGTGGATGCCGGCAGCGAGGTCACCGTCACGTCTGGCGCGACCGAGTCCCTGTTCGCCGCGATCGCGGCAGTGGTGCGTACCGGCGACGAGGTGATCGTCCTCGATCCCTGCTACGACAGCTACGAGCCGGCGATCGAGCTCAATGGCGGACGCGCCGTGCACGTGCCGCTGGACCCGCGCGACTTCACCCCGGACTGGCAGCGCATCGCCGACGCGGTCACCCCGCGCACGCGCATGATTCTGGTCAACACGCCGCACAACCCGACCGGCTCGGTGTTTTCCGCCGCCGACCTCGACCAGCTGGCCGCGCTCACCCGCGACAACGGCATCCTGGTGCTTTCCGACGAGGTCTACGAGCACATCGTGTTCGATGGCGCGCGCCACGAGGGCGTGCTGCGCCATCCGGAACTGGCCACGCGCAGCTTCGTCATCGGCTCATTCGGCAAGACCTTCCACTGCACGGGCTGGAAGGTGGGCTACTGCATCGCGCCGCGCCTGCTTACCACCGAGTTCCGCAAGGTGCACCAGTACCTGACGTTCTGCACGTTCACGCCCGCGCAGTGGGCACTGGCTGCCGTGCTGGAAAGCGACCCCGGCCACTGGCAGGGCCTGCCCGCGTTCTACCAGGAACGGCGCGACCGCTTCCGCGCACTAATGGCGGGCTCGCGCTTCCGCCTGCTGCCGGTCGCGGGAGCCTACTTCCAGCTGGCCGACTATTCCGCCATCGACGCGCGCGACGATCTTTCGTTCTGCGAATGGCTGGCGCGCGAGGGCGGCGTGGCCGCCATCCCGCTGTCGGCGTTCCAGGAAACGACGCCGGCCGGGCAGCACCTCGTGCGGTTCTGCTTTGCAAAGACCGATGCCACGCTGGAGCAGGCAGCCGCCCGGCTGTGCCGGCTGTGAGTGCGATGCAGCCCCTGCGCGTGACCCTCGTGCAGGGCGAGACGCGCTGGCACGACGCCGCAGGCAACCGTGCCTATTACGGCGAGCTGGTGCGCCGCGTGGCGGGCCAGTCGGACCTCGTGGTGCTGCCGGAAACCTTCCTGTCGGGCTTCACCAACGAGACCACCGACCAGGCCGAGACGATGGACGGCCCGGGGCTGGCCTGGCTGCGCGAACTGGCGCGCGAGGTGGGCGCAGTGGTGACCGGCAGCCTGGTGGTGCGCGAGGGCGGGCGCTGCGTCAACCGGCTGCTGTGGATGCGCCCGGACGGAAGCTTTGCCACCTACGACAAGCGGCACCTGTTCCGCATGGCGAAGGAACACGAACGCTACGCCGTTGGCGATGCGCCGCTGGTGGTGGAACTCGCCGGATGGCGCATCCGCGCCGAAGTCTGCTACGACCTGCGTTTCCCGGTGTGGCTGCGCAACCGCCACGACACGGCAAGCGGCCGCTTCGACTACGACCTGCTGCTGTTCGTGGCGAACTGGCCCAGCCCCCGCCGCCACGCCTGGCGCACCCTGCTGCGTGCGCGCGCGATCGAGAACCTCGCCTGTTGCGTCGGCGTCAACCGCGTCGGCAGCGACGGCAACGGACTCGCCTATGCCGGCGACAGCGCCGCCATCGACTTCCTCGGCCAGCCGCTGGTGGAACTCGGCGCGCAGGAGCAGGTGGTCACCGTGACGTTCGAACCGGCCGCCCTTGCCGCCCATCGCGAGCGCTTCCCGGCGTGGATGGACGCGGATGCGTTCGCGCTGCTGTAGACAGGGGCCACGGAAAAGCACAAGCGGAAAATCAGAAGCCTTCAACACGGAGCACGCAGAGCACACAGAGAAAGCAATGGAAAAAGGGACAAGGTCATCCGGTTCGCCGCCGAGTCCTGCAGGAAGACGGTTGCAGGGATTCAAACCGCTTTCCCTGCCCTGGGCTTTTCTCCGTGTGCTCCGTGTGCTCCGTGTCAAAAGCTTCTGCTTCTGCTCTTCTTCGTTGCTTCGTGTTGCAATCTTTGGCTTCGACGCGCGCCTCGGCTACAGGATCGCGAGGACGGCTTCGGGTGGGCGGCCGATGGCGGCCTTGCCATTGGCGAGGACGACCGGGCGCTGGATCAGGCGGGGGTGGGCGCGCATCGCGGCGATCAGTGCCTCGCGGGCGATGCCGGGGTCGTCGAGGCCGAGTTCGGCATATTCCGGTTCGTCGCGGCGCATCAGCGCGCGCGGTTCGACGCCAAGGCGGCCCAGGATGTCTTCCAGTTGCGCGACCGAGGGCGGCGCCGCGAGGTAATCGACGATCCGCGGCTGGATGCCGCGCTCGCCCAGCAGCGCGAGCGTCTCGCGCGATTTCGAGCAGCGCGGGTTGTGCAGCATCACCACTTCTTCCATGGGGACCTCGAAGGCGACAGTCCTCCCATGATACGCACACGCGCCGCGGGGCTCACCAGGCCGGCATCCGCGGCTGGGCACGCAGCTCGCGCGCGACGATCTCGCGCTCCGCTTCAACGCGCTGCGCGAAACTTCCAAGCAGCGCATCGGTGCCGGGGGCCAGTACGTGGTATCGCTGGCGCGCCACGTCGCCGCGTTCGTCGAGCTCCTGCACGCGTTCGATCCGGTAGCCGAGCACGGTGAGCTCGATGCGTCGCTGGTCTGTCATGGCGCCTCCTGCACGATGGGTGGCGGCAAGGCTACCCGACGGGCGGTGTCGGCCCGGTTAACGCCGTGTTGCCCGCTGGTTAACCATACTGGCGACGTCGTGGCGGGAGCGCTTTTCCGTCGTCGGCGCGGCAAACATTTCCTGCCTTGGACGACACACCGTGAAGCCATTGCCTGCCCTCCTGCTCGCGACCGTGGTCGCGGCCTGCGCCGGTACCCCGGCGACGAATCGCCAGGCGTCGGGCATGCCCGACTACCAGCGCTACGTGCAGGGGCCGGATCTGTCCTTCGATGCCATGCGCGTCGATGACTGGTCGACGCCCGACGCAAGCCACGTGGTGGTCTGGAGCGCCCCGACGCGCGCGGCGCTGGTGACGCTGTTCGGTCCCTGCTTCGCGCTCGAGCGTGCGGCCACCATCGGGCTCGAGGCGGGCCCGCATGCGCGCGGCGGGGTCGATGCGATCGTGGCAGGCGGCGAGCGCTGCCCGATCCAGCGCATCGACCGCCTCGATGGCAGGCGCCTGCGCGCCGACATGGAACGGCTTCGCGCCGCGCGGGATCCGGCTCGCTGACGGCTGGCCTCGCGATCGAAGCGCGCGCCGTGCCGGAGCAGCGCTGCTGCTAGCATAGTGCGCTGCCTCCGCACGGGTTCGACCGATGGCCATGCCGCTAGCTGCGACCGCCGCTTCCCGCGAGCGCCGCGAGTTCCTGCTGTTCATGCTGCTGGCGCTGGTCCTGCTGGCGCTCGGCATCGGCCTGCGTGATCCGTGGCCATCGGACGAACCGCGTTTCGCGCTGGTGGCGAAGCAGATGGTGGAGTCGGGCGACTGGCTGTTCCCGCACCGCGGCTTCGAGCTGTATTCGGACAAGCCGCCGATGCTGTTCTGGCTGCAGGCGCTCAGCTACGAGGTGGTACGCAGCTGGCGCGTCGCGTTCCTGCTGCCCTCGCTCCTCGCCGGCCTGCTCACGCTGGGGCTCACCTACGACCTCGGCCGCCGCCTGTGGAGCCACCGCGCCGGCCTGTTCGCGGCCATCGGCGTGCTGTTTGCGTTCCAGTTCATGTACCAGGTCAAGCGCGCGCAGATCGATCCGCTCGTCATGGGATGGATCACGCTGGCGAACTGGGGACTGCTGCTGCACCTGCTGCGCGGACCGAACTGGCGGGCGTACTGGCTGGGCTGCTTCGCGGCGGGCCTGGGCGTGATCACCAAGGGCGTCGGCATCCTCGCGCTGCTGATGTTGCTGCCCTACGTGTTTGCGCGCGTGCGCGGCTGGGACGGCGTCACCCGCACGACGCGCTCGGCGTGGCACTGGCTGGGCGGCGCACTGGCATTCCTCGCGCCGGTGCTGGCGTGGGGGCTGGCCGTGCTGCTGGTCGCACGCGCTCGCGGCACGCCCGAGTACGCCGCCTACGTGGACGACCTCTTCTTCCGCCAGACCGCCGGACGCTACGGCGGTTCGTGGTCGCATCCGCAGCCGGTCTGGTACTACCTGCCGATCCTGCTCTTCAACTGGTTCCCGCTGTCGCTGGCCTACGTCCCGGCCATCCCGCGCTGGTGGCAGTCGCTCAAGGCACGCGACCCGCGCGTGCTGCTGCCGCTGGCGTGGTCGCTGCTGGTGATCGTCTTCTTCAGCATCCCGGTCGGCAAGCGCGACGTCTACCTGATGCCGGTGCTGCCGATGCTGGCGCTGGCGATGGCGCCGACGCTGGTCGAGGTCGCGCAGGCCCGCTGGCTGCGCAACACCGCCTTCGCCATCGGCGTGGTCGGCGGCCTCGTGGTGGCCGGCGCCGGGCTGTGGGCGCTGCTCGGCCATTCGGCCGCTGCGGAAGACTTCCTGCGCCGGCGCGAGCTGGAAGGCCTCGGGCACCTGGTGTGGGGCATGGTGCTGGCGATCGGCCTCGCCCTGCTCGCTGGCGCGGCCGTGTTCCGCCCGCGCCGCGGCGTGCATGCGCTGCTGGCCGGCATCGCGGGGTTGTGGATCATCTGGAGCCTGTGGGCCTACCCGCTGCTCAACGATTCCAGTTCCTCGGCCGGCGTGATGCGCCAGGCACGCGCGATGGCCGGGCCGGGCATCGAGATCGGCATGGTCTCGTGGAAGGAACAGAACCTGCTGATGGCGGACGGCCCGGTGCGCGAGTTCGGCTTCCGCCTCGATTCACCCACCCAGTACGCCCATGCGGTTCGCTGGCTGGCGGAAGATCCGGCGCACCGGCGCGTCTTCATCCTCGAGGACGCGATGGGCACGTGCGTGGACAAGCTGCGCGCCATGCACGTCGGCCACGCCAACCGCCGCGAATGGTGGCTGTTCGGCATCGATGCGGTGAAGCCCGGCTGCGTACCGGCCGACGAGGCCGCGAAGGAGGACGACAGCGGCGACGATGGTGGCGGTGGCGGCAACTGACGCGGTCAGCCTGCTGCCGTCCCGGGCAGCGGCACGAGCTGCGGCAACTGCAGGCGCATGCGCTGGATCCGGCGCAGCGTGTTGTGGCGGTTGTAGCGACGGCTCATCGAGGTGAGCGGGATCGCCAGCTTCTCGCCGAAGCCGTCCACCATCACGAAGCGCGGGCCGCCGCGCGAATCGGTGCCGTAGACGATGTTCCAGGCGTGCAGGTCACCGACGATGACGTTGCAGGCGAGAAGGGAAGCGCGGAACTCGGCGAGGTCCCGCTCGATCGACGCGCTGAAGCCGCCCTCGGCGGCGTAGCGGGTGGCCAGCGTCGGTGCCATCCCGCCGTCGGCGCCGCGCACCTTTTCCACCACCAGGCCGAGCCCAAGGTCGGTCTGCACGAGGCCCACCATGCGCGAAATGGGCGCGTGACGGTCGGGATGCCGGGCACAGGTGGCGATGTATTCCTTCAGTTCGCGCACGTAACCGGTGTAGTGCCGCGCGCGCGGCAGGCGCTTGTACCAGCGGACTCCCGCGCCCCAGCGCCGTTCGATGGCGTCCTCGCGCACCACCTTGATCAGCTGGTGCGGGTCGCGTGGATCCTGGAAGACCTGGCGCAGCTGGCCCACCGCGAGCGGTGTCGCCCCGGCCAGTCGCAGCATCCTGCCCGGCTGGTCGCAATCGTGTGTCATCGGCGCAAGAGGCGGGCGGCACGTTGCGC
>JAEZQS010000347.1 GCA_023412995.1 Pseudomonadota bacterium | reverse complement strand
CGGTCGGCGAGTGCGCGCCGCAGCAGGCGTTCGACGCCGGCGCGATGCGCGCGCGCCGCCTCGTCGTGGCGCTCGAACACGCGCAGCGCGACGCCATCGCCGAGGTCGACCAGGGCCGGGAAGGCGGTCAGCCCGCCCGCCGAGGCGACGCTGGCGGGGATGTCGTCGAAATCGAATCCTTCCACGTCCTCGCGCGCCAGCGCGACCGCCGCCTTCTGCGAAAACGCCGCGCGCGCCGCCTCCGTCCATTGCGCCTGGATCGCGGCAAGGTCGCGCCCTTCGGCTAGGATGCGCCCGCGCCGGCCGCCGGCATCCTCGTGCACGCGGAAGTTCATGCGAAGGTGCGGCGGCAACTCGACCGCTGCGAAATCCGCCGGCGTCACGGCAACGCCGGTCACCCGCTGGAGATACCCGGCAAGCACGGTCCACAGCGGTTGGTCGCGCGCCGCCTCCGCTTCGACGAAGGCGCGGGCGAAGTCCGGTGCCGGCACGAAATTGCGCCGCAGCGCCTTGGGAAGGCCACGGATCGCTTCGGCGATCCTGTCGGGCAGCATGCCGGGCACCAGCCATTCGCAGCGGTGCAGCGGGACCGCGTTCACGAACGCGAGTGGCACGTGCAGCGTCACGCCGTCGGCCGGGTCGCCGGGAAGGAAGGTGTAGCCGAGGCGGAACTCGTGGCCCGCGAGCGCCAGGTGCGCCGGGAAATCGCGTGCACCGATCCCGGGCGACTCCGCCAGCACGTCGTCGAGCGACCAGTGCAGCGCCGCCTGCGCCGCCGGTGCCGCCTTGCGGTACCAGGCGTCGAGCGCCGCCGCGGTGCTGATGTCCGTCGGCAGCTTGCCGGCGAAAAAGGCCGCGAGCTCGGATTCGCTGCGCAGCAGGCCGCTGCGGCGCCGGCGCGCCTCGATGCCGGCGGCCTCCGCCAGCACCCGCGCGTTGGCGCGCACGAAGCCGGCGCGGACGTCGATCTCGTTGCGGGCGAGCGCTTCGGCCAGGAAGATCGCGTGCGCCTGCACCGGGTCCTGCGCGGCGAACGCCACCGGGCGGCGCTCCACCAGCACCAGCCCGAACAGCGTGACCTGCTCGTACGCCATCACCGCCGCGCGCTTGCGCGACCAGTGCGGATCGCGCCAGCTGCGCTTGACCAGGTGCGCCGCCTGCTGCTCGATCCACGACGGTTCGACGCGCGCGCACGACATCGCATACACCCGCGCGAGGTCGAGCACCTGGCCCGCCAGCAGCCACGGCGGCGGCGATTTCGCCACGCTCGAGCCGGGGAAGATCGCGAAGCGCCGCTCGCGCGTGCCGCGGTACTGCCCGCGCTCGTCGCGCCGCCCGACCTGCGTCGGCCAGCCGGACAGGAAGCAGCGGTGGATCGCTTCATAACGCCCCGGCTCGAGAGCGTCGGCCGGCGGTCCATCCACCGGTGGCGTTTGCGGCACAGGCGGCGACTCCGCTGCAGCCGTTGCCGGTTCTTCATCTCCCGCTCCCGGCCCCAGCAGCAGCAACTGCCGGTGCAGCTCGCGCCATTCGCGCATGCGCAGGAAGGAGAGGAAATGCGCCCGGCACCAGTCGCGCAAGCCGGACTGGGTGAGCTCGGCGTGCGCCGCGCGGTAGGCGTGCCACAGTCGCAGGATGCCGACGAAATCCGAGCGCGGATCGGCGAACCGGGCATGTGCCGCATCGGCCTCCGCGCGCGCATCCGCCGGCCGCTCGCGCGGATCCTGGATGCCAAGGAAGGCCGCCAGCACGAGCACCTCGGCGATGACGCCGCGCGGGCCGGCTTCGACCAGCATGCGGCCGAGCGCGACGTCGACCGGCAAGCGGGACAGGCGCCACCCGATCGGCGTAAGCGACCAGCGTCCGCCGCGCGTCTCGCCGCCCGCAATCGCGCCAAGCTCGGCCAGGCGCCGGTAACCGTCGCCGATCGCGCGCTCCTGCGGCGCTTCGACGAACGGGAAGCGCGCCGGATCGCCGAGCTTGAGCGCCAGCATGCGCAGGATCACGCCGGCCAGCGAGGAACGCAGGATTTCCGGATCGGTGTAACGGGGGCGGTTCGCGTAATCGTCCTCGTCGTAAAGCCGGTAGCACACGCCCGGACCGACACGCCCGCAGCGCCCCTTGCGCTGGTCCGCCGCCGCCTGCGAGACCGGCTCCACGTGCAGGCGCTCGAGCTGCGTGCGCGGGTTGTAGCGCTTCACGCGCGCGGTGCCGGTATCGATGACGTAGCGGATGCGCGGCACCGTCAGCGAGGTCTCGGCGACGTTGGTAGCCAGCACGATGCGTCGCTGCGGACCCGGGCGGAACACGCGGTCCTGTTCGGCGCCGGAAAGCCGGGCATACAGGGCCAGTACCTCGGTCTCGCGGAAGCGGCAGCGGGCGAGCGCGGCATGCGCATCGCGGATCTCGCGTTCGCCGGGAAGGAACACCAGCACGTCGCCGCGCGGGTCCTCGTGCGTGATTTCCTCCATCGCGGCAACGATCCCGGCAATCGGGTCGGCCGCCGCGTCGGCGGCGTTGCGGCGCGGCGGCCCGGCGTCGGCGTCGGCAGCGCGCTCGCCCGACCACGGCCCGTGCGAGGGTCCGCGCCAGCGCACCTCGACCGGCCAGGTGCGCCCTTCCAGCTCCACGACCGGGGCACCACCGAAGTGCTGCGCGAAACGCGCGGTGTCGATGGTGGCCGAGGTGACCACCAGCTTGAGGTCGCGGCGGCGCGCCAGCAGGCGCTTGAGGTAACCCAGCAGGAAATCGATGTTGAGGCTGCGCTCGTGTGCCTCGTCCAGGATGATCGTGTCGTAGGCCGACAGCCACGGGTCCGACTGCGTCTCGGCGAGCAGGATGCCGTCGGTCATGAACTTGACCAGCGAGGCGTCCGACACCTGGTCGGTGAAGCGCACCTGGAAGCCGACGAGGTCGCCGACGCCGGTGCCGAGTTCTTCCGCCACGCGCCGTGCCACGCTGCGCGCGGCGAGGCGGCGCGGCTGCGTGCAGCCGACCAGGCCCGCGCTGCCCCGCCCCGCGGCGAGGCAGAGCTTGGGCAGCTGCGTGGTCTTGCCCGATCCGGTTTCGCCCGCCAGCACGACGACCGGGTTGGCGCGGATCAGGGCGATGATGTCG
>JAEZQS010000339.1 GCA_023412995.1 Pseudomonadota bacterium | reverse complement strand
TGATGTGTATTAGTGACAGCGCCGGGGCTTGCCGGCGCGATGGAGGCCGCCCGCCTGCCGCGGCGCGCCACCCTGCTCGACCGGCGCGTGCTGCTGGTTTCTGCCGTGGCCATCCCGCTGGCAGTCGCCGCGGCACTGGTGGCACAGCTGCTCACCGCCCTCATCGGCCTGGTCACCAACCTCGCCTTCTACGGCCGGCTCTCGACCGCCTTCGTGTCGCCGGCAGGCAACCGGCTAGGGCCGTGGGTGATCGTGGTCCCCGTGCTCGGTGGACTGGTGGTCGGTGCAATGGCCCGCTGGGGCTCGCGTGCCATCCGCGGGCACGGCATCCCCGAAGCGATGGAACAGGTGCTGCTGAACGAGTCGCGCATCGCCCCGCGCGTCACGTTCCTGAAGCCGCTCTCCTCCGCCGTCGCGATCGGCAGCGGCGGGCCCTTCGGCGCGGAGGGACCGGTCATCGCCACGGGCGGCGCGCTGGGCTCGCTGGTCGGGCAGCTGCTGCGCGTCACGGCCGTCGAGCGCAAGACCCTGCTCGCGGCCGGCGCCGCTGCCGGCATGGCGGCCGTGTTCGGCTCGCCGCTGTCGGCGGTCATCCTCGCGGTGGAGCTGCTGCTGTTCGAGCTGCGCCCGCGGTCGCTCGTGCCGGTGGCGCTCGCGACCGTGGCCGCCACCGGCGTGCGGCATGCGCTGGTCGGCTCCGCGCCGGTGTTCCCGATGCCGGCGGTGGCCGAACCCGGCATGGCCGCGCTGGCCTGCTACGTGCTGCTGGGCGCGCTGGTTGGCCTCGCCAGCGTGGGCGCCACGCGCATCGTGTACGGCATAGAGGACCTGTTCGAGAAGCTGCCGCTGCACTGGATGTGGTGGCCGGCGCTCGGTGGGCTGGTGGTGGGGCTGGTGGGCTGGATCGAGCCGCGCACGCTCGGCGTCGGTTACGACAACATCGAGGCGATCGTGGCCGGGCACTTCGGCGCCGGCATGCTGCTGTCGCTGGCGCTCCTCAAGTTCGCCTCGTGGTCGGTCGCGCTCGGCAGCGGCACCTCCGGCGGCACGCTGGCGCCGCTGTTCACCATCGGCGGGGCGCTCGGCGCGCTGGGGGGCATCGGGATGGTCGCGGTGGCGCCGCAACTGGGCATCGACCCGCGCATTGCCGGGCTGGTCGGCATGGCGGCGATCTTTGCCGGCGCCTCGCGCGCGCTGCTCGCCTCGATCGTGTTCGCGTTCGAGACCACCCGCCAGCCGGCCGGCCTGCTGCCGCTGCTAGGCGGCTGCGTCGCGGCCTACCTCGTTTCGGCGCTGGTGATGCGCAATACCATCATGACCGAGAAGATCGCCCGCCGCGGCGTGCGCGTGCCGAGCGAGTACGGCGCCGATTACCTCGAACAGATCGGCACCGGCACGGCCTGCACCCGCGACGTGGTCACGATCCGCGAGGACGATCGGCTCGGCGACATCCGCCACTGGCTGGCGTCGGGCAAGCCGGAGGCGCAGCACCAGGGCTATCCGGTGCTGGGCGCGGACGGCCGCGTGCTGGGCGTGCTGACCCGGCGCGACCTGCTCGACATGCGCCTGCCGGAAATGCACCGCATCGGCAGCCTGCTGCGGCGGCCGCCCATCGTCGTCGGCGAGCAGCATTCGCTGCGCGAGGCAGCCGACCACATGGTGGCGGAAAACGTCGGACGGCTGGTGGTGGTGGCCGCCGACGCACCCGGCCGCATGGTCGGCATCCTCACCCGCGGCGACCTGCTGGCCGCGCACGCACGCCGCCTGCGCGAGAAAAACGACGCCGGACGCCACTTGCGGCTGCGAGGCGCGCGCCGGCCGCGCGGTCGCTGAGCGCGTTTCGGGGGCCCCGCCGGCTGAACCCGGGCCGCCCGCGCAGGCGCGTTGACCGGCTTGTCCTTGCCCCGGGGGCATCCGGGCGCCGAAAATAGGCCGATGATCGACCCCACACGCTATCCCCGCCTCGCCCGCATCGAATCGCCGGCCGACCTGCGCACCTTCCCGGAATCCGAGCTGGGCGACGTCGCGCGGGAGCTGCGCGCGTACCTGATCGAATCGGTGGCGACGTCGGGCGGCCATTTCGGCGCCAATCTCGGCGTGATCGAGCTGACCGTCGCCCTGCACTGGCTGTTCGACACCCCGACCGACCGCCTGGTATGGGACGTCGGCCACCAGGGCTACCCGCACAAGATCCTGACGGGCCGCCGCGACCGCATCACGACGGTCAAGAAGAAGGACGGCCTGGCGCCCTTTCCCAAGCGCGACGAAAGCCCGTTCGATGCGTTCGGCGTCGGGCATTCCTCCACCTCGATCTCGGCCGCGCTCGGCATGGCGATCGCCGCGCAGCGCCAGGGCGACCACCGCCACGTGGTGGCGGTGATCGGCGACGGCGCGATGACCGCCGGCATGGCGTTCGAGGCGCTCAACCACGGCGGCGACGTCGAACCCGACCTGCTGGTGGTGCTCAACGACAACCAGATGTCCATCAGCGAGAACGTCGGCGCGCTCACCCGCATGCTGGCGCGGCTGCTGGCCAGCCGCACGCTCAACCGGCTGCGCGAGCGGGCCAAGCGCAGCATGCCGCACGGCGGCTTCGCGTGGCGGTTCGCCAAGCGCTGGGAAGAGCATGCCAAGGGCATGTTCATGCCATCGACGCTGTTCGAGGAGCTCGGCTTCCACTACACCGGGCCGATCGACGGCCACGACCTGCCGCAGCTGGTCTCCAGCCTACGCACGCTGAAGGAACTCAAGGGCCCGCAGCTGCTGCACGTGGTCACCACCAAGGGCAAGGGCTATCCGCCGGCCGAGCGGGCGCAGATCGACTACCACGCGGTCGGCCCGTTCGATCCGGTGGCCGGGCTGGTCAAGAAGCCGGGTGCCGCCAAACCGACCTATACCGACGTCTTCGGCGACTGGCTGTGCGACATGGCCGCCGCCGATCCGCGCCTCTACGGCATCACCCCGGCGATGCGCGAGGGATCCGGCCTGGTGCGCTTCTCGCGCGACTTCCCGCAGCGCTATTTCGACGTCGGCATTGCCGAGCAGCACGCGGTGACGCTGGCGGCCGGCATGGCGTGCGAGGGTGCGAAGCCGGTGGTGGCGATCTACTCCACCTTCCTGCAGCGCGCCTACGACCAGCTGATCCACGACGTCGCGCTGCAGGACCTCGATGTCCTGTTCGCGATCGACCGCGCCGGCGTGGTCGGGCCCGACGGCGCCACCCATGCCGGCAGCTTCGACCTGTCCTACCTGCGCTGCATCCCCAACATGGTGGTGATGGCGCCGGCCGACGAGGAGGAATGCCGGCGCATGCTGACCACCGGTTTCCTGCACGAGGGGCCGGCGGCAGTGCGCTATCCGCGCGGCGCCGGCACCGGCGTCGCCGTGTCCAGCGATCTCGCCACGCTTCCGGTCGGCAAGGCGGAAGTGCGTCGCCACGGCCAGTCGGTCGCCCTGCTCGCCTTTGGCGCGATGGTCGGCCCCTGCACCCGCGTGGCTGGCGCGATCGATGCGACGCTCGTCAACATGCGCTTCGTCAAGCCGCTCGACGAGGCGCTGCTGCTGGCGCTGGCCGGCTCGCACGCCGCGCTCGTCACCATCGAGGACAACGCCATTGCCGGCGGGGCGGGCAGCGCGGTGGCGGAACTGCTCAACCACCATGGCGTGCAGGTGCCGCTGCTGCAGCTCGGCCTGACCGACGCCTTCCTCGACCACGCCAGCCGCGAGGAACTGCTCGCGCACGAGGGACTGGATTCCGCCGGCATCGAAGCCGCCATCCGCCAGCGTTTCGGCCACCTGCTGGCCGAGGCGCCCCTGCGCAGCACGGGCTGAGGGAAAAGGCCGTACGAGTCGCGGGGGCGTGTTCGGGGCGGTTCAATCCCGCACCGCCGCCTCCGGCGGTCCCGCCTGGCCCAGCGTCACGCGTTCGTGGCCGGCCAGGTCGCGCACGCTGCGGACTTCGCCAAGGCCGCTGGCCGAAAGCAGTGCGCGCACCTGCGGCGCCTGGTCCCAGCCGTGCTCGAGTAGCAGCCAGCCGCCTTGTTCCAGGTGTGCCGGCGCGCAGGCGGCAATGGCGCGCAGGGCGTCGAGCCCGTCCGGACCCGACGCCAGTGCGCTGACCGGCTCGAAGCGGAGGTCGCCTTCGCCCAGGTGCGCATCGCCGGTGGCGATGTAGGGGGGATTGGCGACGATGAGGTCGAAGCGCTGGCCACCGAGCGCCGCGCACCAGTTGCCCGCGGCGAAGACGACATTGGCAATGCCGAGCCGCTCGGCGTTCGCACGCGCCACCGCCAGGGCAGGAAGGCTGGCATCGGTCGCGACCACGTGCGCGCGCGGCCGCTCGCTTGCCAGGGCGAGTGCGAGGGCGCCCGAGCCGGTGCCGAGGTCGACCACCGCGAGCGCGCGCTCCGGCGGCAGCCGCGCCAGCGCCAGCTGCAGCAGCAGTTCGGTTTCCGGGCGCGGGATCAGCACGGCCGGCGTGACTTCGAGATCCAGCGTCCAGAACGCGCGGCGCCCGACGAGGTAGGCGACCGGCTCGCCACCGGCACGTGCCTCCACCAGCCGGTCGAAACGCGCGCAATCGGCAGCTGGCGGCCGGTGTTCGGGCCAGGCGAACAGCCACGCGCGCGAACGGCCGAGCACATGCCCGAGCAGGTGCTCGGCGTCCGCGCGCGCTTCGGCATGGCCGATCTTCGCCGCTGCCCGCGCCAGCAGCTCACGCACGCTGGCTGCGGCCGGTGGCGGCGAGCTCGCGCGCATCAGCCGGCCAGCAGGCGCCAGCCCTGCCAGGCGCAGGCCAGCACGAAGCCGGCGAGGAAGAACAGGTAGCTGTAGCGCAGGTAGCGGTACTTGTGGTGCGCGAGGTAGCTGCCGAGCGAATAGACGTCGTTCGCCCACGCCAGGTAGGGCGAGCCGTCGGGTTGCAGCGCGCGACTCATCTCGAGCAGGAAACGCTCGCGCGGCAACTCGGCGAAATGGCCGAAGAAGAGCAGGTTGAATCCCGGCGGGAGGGGCCCGGTGCCGACCTTGATCGGTCGGTACTTGGGCAGCACCGCGAGGATCGCCAGCAGCAGCGCGACGAGGGTGAAGGCGGCGAGGATCAACACCGATACGCGCAGCTCCGGATCGCCCATTCGCCCCAGTGCAAGGGTCAGCACGATGGAGGACACCGTGATGATGATGTTCGCCTTGGTGTCGGCCATTCCCGAAAGGGCGACATGGTGCTGCTGCGCGGTACGCAGCAGGTTGTCGCCGCTGTTGCGCTCGGGAATGCGCGCGAACGCCCCTGCCGGGGAAAGCTGCTCGTCCATGCTGGCCTCGCTCGTTTGCGCCGGCCATCTTAGCAAGCCGCGTGGCCTGCGCAGGATGGTCGTGAACGCTTCCCGGATGCAACGCGGAAAGGACGGTTCCGGCGCGGCGAGGTTCATTTCCCGCGGCGTAGCCTCGTCTCCTGCCAGCCCGGTTCCAGGAGTGCCACCATGCCAAACCTCAAGCCCGTCGCCGAACAGGTCATCGTGATCACCGGCGCCTCCAGCGGCATCGG
>JAEZQS010000268.1 GCA_023412995.1 Pseudomonadota bacterium | reverse complement strand
GTGCAAGCAGTCCAGTCGCGGCCGCTTCGTGACGCTCTGGCTCGGCGTGTTCGACCCCGCGCGCCGGCGCTGCCGCTTCATCGATGCCGGCCACGGCCACGCCTGGCTAGTGCGCCCAGGCGCGGGCGCGGCACCCATCGTGGTCACTGGCGACATCCCGCTCGGCATCGAGCCGCAGGCGCGCTTCCACGACGAGGCTCTGCGCCTGCGCGAGGACGAATTCGTGCTGCTGCACAGCGACGGCCTCACCGAGCAGCGCAGTCCTGCCGGCCAGCCGTTCGGGCGCGACGCCCTCGCGCAGGCGCTGGCGGAATCGGAGACACCCGAAGCCGCCGTCACCGACATCGTCAGCGCACTCAACCGCCATGCCGCCGGCGCACCGCCGGACGACGACACGACGCTGCTCGCGCTCGGCTGGTCCACCCGCTGAGTCGGACGCCCTGGTACGAGGCGCTGAAGAAAACGGAGAAAGCAGAGCAGGAGATTGAAACACCGGGTACACCGGGAAAGCGGAAATCCCCGGTGACGAAGCGGTCATGCGATCAAGGGTCGGTGCCCGCTGAAAGACCCGGCTCCCGACGGTCTTCCCTGGTGACGCGACTGCTCCCTCTGTGTGCCCGGTGTGCCCGGTGTTTCAGGCGCTGGATCTGCTTCGAACGTCCGGTGGCTCACGCCGCGGGGAGGAGCGAGATGTCGGCGACCCGCAGGAACAGCCGGTGAAGGCGCGCGAGGAGGGCGAGGCGGTTGGCGCGGACGGCCGGATCTTCCGCCATCACCATGACGGCGTCGAAGTAGCGGTCCACTGGATCGCGCAATGCCGCCAGGCGGCTCAGCAAGGCGATGTAGTCGCGGGACGCCAGCAGCGGGGCGGCGTCGCGCTCGGCAGCGCCCAGCGCATCGGCGAGGTCGCGTTCGGCACCGGCTTCGAGCAGGGCGGTATCGACCGTGGTGCCGACGCGCTCGCCTGCCTGGCGCAGGATGTTGCCGATGCGCTTGTTGGCCGCGGCGAGTGCATCGGCTTCGGGTAACGCGGCAAACGCGACCACGGCGTGCAGGCGGCGGTCGAAATCGGTGAGGTCGGCCGGTGCCAGTGCGCGCACCGCCTCGAATGCGGTCGCGCCGATGCCCTGCTCGGCGTAGTAGCCGCGCAGGCGGTCGACGATGAACTCGCGCAGCTCGCCGGCGAGCGTGGCGCGGCGCGTACCGGCATCCGGCGCGGCGGCACCTTCCTTGGCCTTCGGCACGCCGGCGGCCAGCGCACTGTCGGGGACCTGCGCCAGCGCTTCGGCCAGCAGGGCATCGAGGTCGAGCGGCAGCCCGCCCTCGATCAGGGTGCGCGCCAGGCCCAGCGCGGCGCGGCGCAGGGCGAACGGATCCTTGTTGCCCGACGGCCGCAGGCCCACCGCGAAGATCCCGGCCAGCGTGTCGAGCCGGTCGGCAATCGCCAGCACCTGTCCGACGCGACCGGCCGCCACCGCTTCGCCGGCAACGCGCGGACGGTAGAACTCCTCCAGCGCGGCGGCGACCGACGCGTCCTCGCCACTGGCAGCGGCGTAGTAGCGGCCCATCACGCCCTGCAGTTCGGGGAACTCGCCGACCATGCGGGTGAGCAGGTCGCAGCGGCACAGGGCGGCCGCGCGCGTCGCCAGTGCGGCGTCCACCGCGATGCCGGCGTCGCGCAGGCGGTTGGCAATGGTGCGCGCGAGCTCGGCGACGCGCACGGACTTGTCCCAGGTGCTGCCGAGGGCCTGCTGCCAGGTGACCTGCGCCAGCGCGTCCATGTGGGCCGCTAGCGGGGTCTTGAGGTCTTCCTCGTAGAAGAACCGCGCGTCGGCGAAGCGCGGCCGGATCACCCGCTCGTAGCCGCGACGGATCTCGCCAGGCTGCTTCGATTCGATGTTGGCGACGCCGATGAAGTCGCCGGCCAGCGCGCCGGCCTGGTCGAACACCGGCACGAACTTCTGGTTGGCTTCCATCGTCATCACCAGTGCCTCGTGTGGCACGGCGAGGAAGTCGCGCTCGAACGCGCAGGCGATCGCCACCGGCCACTCGGTCAGGTTGGCGATCTCGTCACGCAGGGCGTCGGACAGCCGCGGCGCCGAACCGGCCGGCGCGACGCGCGCGACTTCGGCGGCGACGCGCGCGCGGCGCTCGGCCGGATCGGCCAGCACCTTCGCGGCGCGCAAGGAATCCAGCCAGGAATCGGCATCGGCGACGTGCACCGGCTGCGGATGGTGGAAGCGGTGGCCGCGCGACATGCGCCCGGCGGAGAGTCCCAGCACCTCGCCGTCCACCACCTGGTCGCCGTGCAGCATCACCAGCCAGTGCACCGGCCGCACGAACGCGTGCTCGTGCGCGCCCCAGCGCATCGGCCGCGGCACCGGCAGCGCCGCCAGCGCCTCCGCCACGATCGCGGGCACCAGCGCCGCCACCGGCTGGCCGGGCTTCACCGCGCGGTGCACGAACCAGCTTCCCTTGGCCGACTCGAGTACCTCCAGCTGCGCCACCTCGACGCCGCAGCTGGCGGCAAAACCGAGCAGCGCGCGCGTCGGCTCGCCTGCGGCGTCGCGTCCTGCCGCCACGGCAGGCCCGCGCCGCTCCAGCGCCTGCTCCGGCTGCGTCGCGGCCACGTCCGGCACGTGCACGGCGAGCCGCCGCGGCGAGCACAAGGCGCGCGCGGCCTCGACGCCTGCGGCGATGCCGTGCCGTGTCAGTCCCTCGCATACGCCCCGCGCGAACGCCGCGGCGAGGTCGTCGAGTGCGCCGGGCGGCAGTTCCTCGGTGCCGATCTCGACCAGCAGCGAGGCCGAACGGCCAGGCGCGGTCATGCGGCCTCCCGCGGGCGCAGGCCGGGGAAGCCGAGTTTCTCGCGCTGGGCGAGCCAGGCGGCGGCGACGCCGCGCGAGAGCGCGCGCACGCGCAGGATGAAACGCTGGCGTTCGGTCACGCTGATCGCGCGCCGTGCGTCCAGCAGGTTGAAGGTGTGGCTCGCCTTCATCACCTGCTCGTAGGCGGGCAGCGGCAGGCCCGCCTCGACCAGGCGCGTGGCCTCGCGCTCGCAGGTGTCGAACCAGGCCAGCAGCGCGGCGACGTCGGCCTGCTCGAAGTTGTAGGTGGACTGCTCCACCTCGTTCTGGTGGAACACGTCGCCATAGGTCACCACGCCATGTGGCGCGCGCGTCCACGTGAGGTCATAGACGTTGTCGCAATCCTGCAGGTACATCGCCAGGCGCTCGAGGCCGTACGTGATCTCGCCCGTCACCGGCCGGCATTCGATGCCGCCGGCCTGCTGGAAATAGGTGAACTGCGTCACTTCCATGCCGTTGAGCCACACTTCCCAGCCGAGACCCCAGGCGCCCAGCGTCGGCGATTCCCAGTTGTCCTCGACGAAGCGCAGGTCGTGCACCAGCGGGTCGATGCCGAGCGCCTGCAGCGAGCCGATGTAGCGGTCGAGGATGTCGTCCGGGCTCGGCTTCATCACCACCTGGTACTGGTAGTAGTGCTGCAGGCGATTGGGGTTGTCGCCGTAGCGGCCGTCGGTCGGCCGCCGCGAGGGCTGCACGTAGGCGGCCGTCCAGGGTTCCGGACCGATCGCGCGCAGGAACGTGGCCGGATGGAAGGTGCCCGCCCCGACTTCGAGGTCGAGCGGCTGGAGCAGCACGCAGCCCTGCTCGGCCCAGTAGCGGGCGAGGGTCTGGATGATGTCCTGGAAGGTAGGTCCCGGCATGGCTACGGGCTCACGGGTTGCAGGCGAAAAGCGCGCTAGTATAGCCGTCGATGTGCAGCCCGGACCCCAACGCATGGCGAGCCTGAAGCCGGTCGGCAACGCCGGCGCGGCGGGCGATCCCGGCCGCCAGCGGCGGCTCGATCTGGACGAGACGCTGGCGGTGCTGGTCGCCGACGGCGTGCTGGCCGAGGGCGATGCGCGGCGGGTGCGGGCGGACGTGCGCACCGCGCGCGCGCGCACCGAACTGCACCCGCTGGTGCTCATCGCCAACCTCAAGCTGGCCGATGCGCGCCAGCCGGACAAGCCGCTCAGCCTCGAGGTGCTCACGCAGTGGCTGGCGCACCATGCCGGCCTGCCCTACGTCAAGATCGACCCGATGAAGATCGACGTGGCGGCCGTGACCCAGGTGGTCAGCCACGCCTATGCCAGCCGCTACCGCATCCTGCCCGTGGCGGTGACGGAAATGCAGGTGGTGTTCGCCACCAGCGAGCCGTACGACACGCGCTGGGTCGCCGACCTCGGCCACATCCTGCGCCGCGACATCCAGCGCGTGGTGGCGAGCCCGCTCGACGTCACCCGCTACCTCGCCGAATGGTGGAGCGTGCAGCGCTCCATCCAGCGCGCGAAGGACGCCAAGTCGGACACCAGCGACGGCCGCGCGATCCTCAACTTCGAGCAGCTGGTCGAGCTGGGCAAGGCGGGCGACGTCGGCGTCGACGACCGCCACGTGGTGCACATCGTCGACTGGCTGCTGCAGTACGCGTTCGAGCAGCGCGCCTCGGACATCCACCTGGAACCGCGTCGCGACACCAGCCCGATCCGCTTCCGCATCGACGGCGTGATGCACAAGGTGTTCGAGCTGCCGACGCCGGTGATGACCGCGGTCACCTCGCGCATCAAGATCCTCGGCCGCATGGACGTGGCGGAGAAGCGCCGTCCGCAGGACGGCCGCATCAAGACCCGCTCGGCCGGCGGCCGCGAGGTGGAGCTGCGCCTGTCCTCGATGCCGACTGCCTTCGGCGAGAAGATCGTGATGCGCATCTTCGACCCCGACATCGTGGTGAAGGAGTTCCGCCAGCTCGGCTTTTCCCCGGAGGAAGAGAAGACCTGGCGCGATTTCGTCGATCGCCCGCACGGCATCGTGCTGGTGACGGGACCCACCGGGTCGGGCAAGACCACCACGCTCTACTCGACCCTCAAGGTGCTGGCGACGCCGGACATCAACGTCTGCACGGTCGAAGACCCGATCGAGATGGTGTCGCCCGAGTTCAACCAGATGCAGGTGCACCAGGCGATCGACCTCGACTTCGCTGCCGGGGTGCGCACGCTGATGCGCCAGGACCCGGACATCATCATGGTGGGCGAGATCCGCGACCTGGAAACCGCGCAGATGGCGGTGCAGGCTTCGCTGACCGGGCACCTGGTGCTGTCCACCCTGCACACCAACGATGCGCCGAGCGCGCTCACCCGCCTGCTCGATCTTGGCGTGCCGAACTACCTGCTGCAATCGACGCTGGCGGGAATCGTCGCCCAGCGCCTGGTGCGCACGCTGTGCCCGCACTGCAAGGTCGAGGCGCCGCTCGACGTGCAGGCGTGGGCGGCCCTGACGCACCGCTGGGCGCTGGCGCCGCCGGCCCGCGTGTTCGCGCCGAAGGGGTGCCTGGAGTGCCGCAAGACCGGCTTCCTCGGCCGCACCGGCATCTACGAGATGCTGCGCGTCTCGCCCGCCATCCGTGCCCTGATCCAGCCGAACCTCGACCTCGCCCGCGTGACCGAGGCGGCATTCGCGCAAGGCATGCAGCCGCTGCGCGCTTCCGCGGCGGCGCAGGTCGCGCGTGGCATCACCACCATCCCCGAAGTCGTCAATGTGCTGCCGGCAAGCGATTGAGCGCGGCAGCCGCGGAGTGCGCCATGACGCGTGACGCGGGCGACCTGTCGCTGCGCCGCGACGGGGGCGGCAGCGGGTCGCGTTTCCTGATCGTGCAGACGGGCAGCACGTGGCCGGCGCTGCGCGCCCGTCACGGCGATTTCCCGGCGTGGTTCGTGCGCGGGCTCGGGCTCGCCCGTGGCGAGGCCGACATCGTGCGCGCCGACCTCGGCCAGCGCCTGCCCGAGCCCGGCAGCCACGCCGGCGTCGTGGTCACCGGCTCGCCCGCGATGGTGAGCGAACGCAACGCATGGAGCGAACAGACGGCCGCGTGGCTGCGCGAGCTGGTCGATGCCCGGGTGCCGGTGCTCGGCGTCTGCTACGGCCACCAGTTGCTGGCGCATGCGCTGGGCGGCGCGGTGGACTACCACCCGCGCGGGCGCGAAATCGGCACGGTGGCGATCGAGCCGCTGCCGCAGGCGGAAGGCGATCCGCTGCTGGGCGGCGCACCGGCACGCTTCCTCGCCCACGCCTCGCACCGCCAGAGCGTGCTGGCCCTGCCCGCCGGCGCCGTCGCGCTCGCGCGCTCGGCGCACGATCCACACC
>JAEZQS010000216.1 GCA_023412995.1 Pseudomonadota bacterium | reverse complement strand
CTCCGCCGCGGCGCCCCGGCGCCGGCGCCCGCGCAGGCGCGACCCGCGCCTCAGGCCCGTTTCGCGGCGCGGCGGCGCCGCGCTTCCTTCGGATCGACCGTGAGCGGGCGGTAAAGCTCGACCCGGTCGCCGTCGCGCAGCGGCGTGTTGCGTGGCACCGGCCGCGACCAGATTCCCGCTTCCAGCGCCAGCACCGGCTCGCCCAGCGCGGCGGTCACTCCGGCGGCGGCAATCGCCTCGCCGACCGTGCTTCCAGCCGGAAGGTCGAGGGCACGCAGGAACTGCCTGCCGGGCAACGCGCAGGCCACCTCGACGCGGATCGTGCCCGTTTCAGCCACGGCGCGCCGCCGCGGCAAAATCGTCCACCATGCGGTTGGCAAGGCCCTGGAAGCCGATCCGCAGGGGACCGGCGAGCAGTCCGGTGTAGTCGAAGTCGAGTGCCAGCGCGATGCGGCAACCGTCCGCACCGAGCGGGTCGAACGTCCAGAGGCCGTCGAGCGCGCTGAGGGGTCCTTCCACCAGCTGCACCCGCAGCTGCCGCGGGCGGTCGAGGGTATTGCGGGTGGTGAAAGACTGGCGGATGCCGGCGAAGCGCAGGTCCAGCCGCGCCACCAGCGAGGCATCGCCCTCGCGCTCGAGCACGCGGGCTCCGGAACACCAGCCGAAGCGCCTCGGGTATGCTTCCACGTCATTGACGAGGTCGAACATCTCCGCGGGCGGGCGGCGCACGATTGCCTGGCGTCGGATCTCGATCATCGTGGAAACCTTGCCGGATTGCAGGTGACATGGCCAGACAGAAGGCCGGCGACAAGGCCGGCAGCGGCACCATCGCGCAGAACAAGCGCGCCCGCCACGAATACCACATCGACGAACATTACGAAGCCGGTATCGCGCTGCAGGGATGGGAGGTCAAGAGCCTGCGCGCCGGGCGCATCAACCTGTCCGATGCCTATGCGATCGTCCGCAACGGCGAGATCCACCTGTTCGGGGCGTCGATCCCGCCGCTCATCTCGGCGTCCACGCACGTGGTGGCGGAGGATCGCCGCACGCGCAAGCTGCTGCTGCACCGCGAGGAGATCGACCGCCTCATCGGCGCGATCGAGCGCAAGGGCTACACCCTGGTGCCGCTGGCGATGTACTGGAAGAAGAACCACGTCAAGCTCGACCTTGGCCTCGCGCGCGGCAAGCAGGAACACGACAAGCGCGACATCGAGAAGGAACGCGACTGGAACCGCGAGAAGCAGCGGGTCATGCGGGCGAAGAACCGCCCGGCCTGAGCCGCGCCGCGCGCGCGCGGTCGGGCGACGCCCGGCATGCGGCGGGCGCGCCTTGCGCTTATGCTACGCACCGCACTGACGGGGCTCCACGGGAACCATCGATGCACCACCGCATCACGAGGACGGCACGCATGGGCGCCTTGTCCGCTGCGCTGGCGTGGGCCATCGGCACCGCCGGCGCCCTGGCGCCGCCGCCGCGCGCGATCGCGGCGCCGTCCGGGGCCGTGGCGCACGGCGATGCCGGCGTGCTGTACGACCAGTCCGGCACGGCGGCCAACGGCGCGCCGGTACAGGCATTCCCGTCGCCGGACGACGGGTTCAGCGCCGAAGGTGCCGACGACTTCCTGGTCGACGACCCGGCCGGCTGGCGCATCGCGAGCGTGCGCCTGCAGGCATCGATCAGCGATCCTGAGGCTACGGGCGTGACCTGGCGCGTGGCGATCCTCCCCGATGACGGTGGCCTGCCGGGCCCGCTCCCGGCGTGCAGCAGCGACGGTCTCGCCGGCACCCTGGATGCGCAGCAGGTCTGGCTCGAGCTGCCGCTGCCGCAGCCGTGCCCGTTGCCGGCGGGAACCTACTGGCTGTCCGTGCAGGCCAGCGCGGCGAATCCGCCGCAGGTCTTCTGGAGCGGCAATGCCAACGAACCGGTCGGCGCCGAGGCGCTCTGGCGCAACCCTGGCGGCGGCTTCGAGGCGGGCTGCACCGGGTGGGCTCCGCTGTCGACCTGCAGCGGCTTCGATCCGGTCGGCGGCGGCAGTCGCAACTACCTGTTCCAGCTGGTCGGCACGATCGGCGCCGCCGGCGATGGCGTGTTCTGCGACGGTTTCGACGGCCTCGCCTGCCCGGCCCGCAGCGCGACCACGCCCTGACATGACCACGCGCTGACGGCCGCGCCGAACATCGGCGCGCAGCGCCTTGCTATCCTGCCCGGATGAATGCCTCCCCTGCCGCCACGCGCATGGCGCAACGCTTCCGCGGCTTCCTGCCGGTGGTGATGGATGTCGAGACCGGCGGTTTCGACTGCCTGCGCCACGCCTTGCTCGAGATCGCCGTGGTGCCCGTGCGCATGGACGAGGAAGGCTTCGTCCATCCGCAGCCGGTGGTATCGACCCACGTGGACGCGTTCCCCGGCTCCGAACTGGATCCACGTTCGATGGAGGTCACCGGCATCATCCCGGACCATCCGTTCCGCGCCGCCCTGCCCGAACGCCAGGCGCTCGACCTGGTGTTCCGGCCCGTGCGCGCGGCCTTGCGCGAAAGCGGCTGCCAGCGCGCCATCCTGGTCGGCCACAATGCCGCGTTCGACCTTGGCTTCCTCAATGCCGCCGTGCGCCGCACCGGCCACAAGCGCAATCCATTCCACCCCTTCAGCTGCTTCGATACCGTCACCCTCGGCGGCCTGGCCTGCGGCCAGACGGTGCTGAGCCGCGCGGTCGAGGCGTCCGGTCGCACGTGGGATGCACGCGAGGCGCATTCGGCCGTGTACGACGCCGAACGCACCGCCGAACTCTTCTGCGACGTGGTGAACCGCTGGAAGGAAATGGAAGACGCATTCCGCCGCTGACGGCCACCCACGGCCCGCCGCGACGGCCCGCGACGACACCCCTCACTGTGCCGTGCGTGTCCTGCCGCACTTGATCGTGCGTTCCGGCGGGCGCATCTTGCACGGATGCCACTCCACGAATACGTCCCGGTCGAGCCGCCCGGCTGTGCGCTGTGCTGCTACGGCTTCGAGGTGCTGCAGCGGCTGTCCGATCCGCCGCTGACGCGCTGCACCGCCTGCGGACGGCCGGTGCGCCGCACGCTGTCCGCGCCGCAGGTGGTGGCGGGCCAGGGGCATGTCCTGCGCGAAGGCAACTTGGCGCGCCGCGGCTTCACCCAATACCGGCGCGTCGGCAAGGGCCGCTACGAAAAGACGGCCGGGAACGGCCCCGAGACCATCAGCGGCGACTGACGCGCGCCGGCGTGCGCCGGCTGTAACACGATTGAAACCCGATCCTCACGGAACCGCAATCCGCGCGGCCTAAAAAGGCGCCTGCCGGCGATCCGCCGCCATGCCCGCCACCGCGAGGAACCCCGTGAGCCTACCGCTGCCCCGCCTGTTTGCCGCCGCCGTCGCGGCCATCGTCGCCACCGCGCCTGTGCACGCCGCCGACATCACCGGCGCCGGCTCCACCTTCGTCTACCCCATCCTGGCCAAGTGGTCCGACAGCTACAAGGACGCCAGCGGCAACCGCATCAACTACCAGTCCATCGGCTCGGGCGGCGGCATCGCCCAGGTGAAGGCCGGCACGGTGACGTTCGGCGCGTCGGACAAGCCGCTCGCACCGGCCGAGCTGGAGGCGGCGGGTCTTGCGCAGTTCCCCGCGGTCGTCGGCGGCGTGGTGCCGGTGGTGCATGTCGCCGACATCGCGCCGGGCACTATGCGCTTCACCGGCCCCCTCCTGGCAGACATCTACCGCGGCGCCGTGAAGCGCTGGAACGACCCCGCCATTGCCGCCGTCAATCCGGGGCTGTCGCTGCCGGACAAGGCGATCACCGTCGTGCACCGCTCCGACGGCTCCGGCACCACCTTCAACTTCGTCAACTACCTCGCCAAGGTTTCGCCCGCCTGGAAGTCCGAGGTCGGCGAAGGCACCTCGGTCGCGTGGCCGACCGGCATCGGCGGCAAGGGCAACGAGGGCGTCGCGGCCTACGTGCGCCAGGTCGACGGCGCGATCGGCTACGTCGAACTCGCCTACGCCCTGCAGAACGGCATGGCCTACGCGGCGCTGCGCAATGCCGCCGGCAGGTTCGTGCAGCCGGACCTGACGAGTTTCCAGGCCGCCGCGGCGAGCGCCGACTGGGCAGGCGCCGAGGACTTCCACCTGGTCATCACCGATGCCCCGGGCGAAGCCTCGTGGCCGATCACGGCCAGCGTCTTCATCCTCGTGCCCCGCCAGCCCAGGGATGCCGCCGCGACCGCGCTTGTGCTGGACTTCTTCCGCTGGGCCTGGCGCAACGGCGCGGACCAGGCCAAGGCGCTGGACTACGTGCCGCTGCCCCCCGCCCTGGTGGAACGGATCGAGGCCTACCTGGCGCGCCGCATCGGGTCCTGATGGCGCCCGGCC
>JAEZQS010000178.1 GCA_023412995.1 Pseudomonadota bacterium | reverse complement strand
AGCGCGACCGCGAATCGGCGACAACGGCGCAGCCAGCCGAAGGGTTCGACGCATCCGGGCTTCGCGGTCGCGGCTGCGCCGCTCCTACGAAAGCAGGGAAGCGTTGGTGTGCGATCGTCTTGACCCTCTCGGCGCGCTGCGCGGCGGATGGAACGGTCCGCTAGTCGCGGATCTGGTCGATGCGGAGGTTCGCGAAATCGATCTGGCCGCTGGCCTGGGATTCGGCAGGAATGCGGGCGGCGAGGACGAGGCGGAGCCATTGGGCGCCGCAGCCGGTTTCAGGGACGGTGAGGCGGGTGGTGAAACTGCGCCAGGGGGAGGAGCCGGACCAGCGCGTGGTTTCGCCGATGCGCGCGCCCTGCCCTTCGGCGCAGGTGATGGTCCATTGCACGCCGCGGTCGTTGTGGAGGGCGTCCATGCGCAGGCGGCCGCTGAACTCGTAGCTGCCAGGCGCGAGCGCCAGCAGCTGGCTGACGTGGCGGAAGGGGACGCGCCGGTTGGCGAAGCGCAGGTGCAGGTAGCGCTGGCCGGGCTGGCCGCGGAAGTCGGCTTCTGCGCCGGGCACGCGGTCGATGCGCCAGCCGAAGCCGCTGTTGGAAGGCGGCCAGGCGAAGTCGCCGTCGAACACGTTGCCGATGCGCGCGCGTTGCGCGGGGTCCAGCGTATCGACCCACGCGGGATACGCGCTGGCCCAGCGGTGTTCGCGGATGACGCGCTCGATCCACGCGTGCTGCTCGCGCTCGTCCAGCGGCGCCTTGCTGGCGCGCAAGGCCTCCACCACCTGGGCGATGCCGGCCGTGTCCGTGCCGTCGCGGCACAGGCGATTCCAGAACGCGGCGCGCCACGGCGGGTCGGTGGCGAGCACGTCGATCAGCGCGGCGCGCGGCGCGGGTTCGGAGACGGCGGTGGCGAGCGCGGGGAACAACGCCTTGCCGAGCGGCGGATCCACCCGCAGCATGGAATCGACGTGGCCGAGCGCGACGTCGTACCGGCCCTGCGCCAGCGCATCGCGCATCAGCCAGTCGCGCGTGACGAGGTCGCGCGGCGCGCGGCGCACCGCCACCTGCATCAGGGCGCGGGTGGTGGCGATGCCGGACGCATCGGCGGTGGCGAGCGCGAGTTCGCGGTAACCGCGGCCATCGAGCGGATTGGCGGCAATGGCGCGCCGCGCGTAATCGGCCGCCTGCTGCACGTCGCCCGCCTTGCGGCGCAGGGTGGCGGCGTTGACGAGCGCCTCGGGCTGGTTGCTGCGCCAGGCGAGCGCGCGCTCGGGATCGGACCTCGCGTAGTGGTCGGCGACGCCGGTGACGAGGATGCGCGCGCCAAGCAGGACCAGCGCTGCCAGTCCCAGCCAGCGCAGGGCGGTGGAAAGGCGGATCACGGGGCGCGGCCGCCGTCGTGGCTCAGCCGCACGATGCGCGCCTCGCCGCCTTCCAGGCGCAGCTCGACGCGCACGCCACCACTGCTGCGCCGCGCGCGATCGGACTGGCGTCGCGTGACGCTGGCGTCGTAGCGGCCGAGGCCGATGGCGGTGTCGTTGTCCACCAGCCAGACGATATCGCGCAGGTGGAGGGAACGGGCGCGGGTGGAGTCGAAGAGGGTCTTGTATTCGGACTGCAGGGCGGCGCGCGTCTGCGCCGTGGGGTTTTGCGCGAACAGCGTCATCAGCGCATCCACGTCGCCGCGGGCGTAGGCCCGCTGCATGGCGGCGAGGGTGCGCTGCGCCTGGTCGGGCGTAGGGGCCCTGGTGGGAGCGGCTTCAGCCGCGATCTTTTTGCTGGGGGTGTGAGGTGCCGAGGGGAGAGCGATCGGGGCTGAAGCCCCTCCCACAGAAGCACCGGCAATCGGGGCTGAAGCCCCTCCCACGACAGCACCTCCTCCCACAACAGCCGGGGAGCGAGCTTCTGTGGGAGCGACTTCAGTCGCGATGCTTCTGGTAGGTGCAGGGGAAGCAATCGGGGCTGAAGCCCCTCCCACAGAAGCGGCCCCTCCCACAGCAGCATCTCCTCCCACAACAGCAGCCCCTCCTACAGCAGTGGGGGTGTGAGATCTTGTGGGAGCGACTTCAGTCGCGATCCTTCTGGTGGGTGCAGGGGAAGCGATCGGGGCTGAAGCCCCTCCCACAACAGCGGCCCCTCCCACAGCAGCGGCCCGTTCCACAGCAGCAGCTCCTCCCACAACAGCAGCCCCTCCTACAGCAGTGGGGGTGTGAGATTTTGTGGGAGCGACTTTAGTCGCGATGGTTCTGGTGGGTGCAGGGGAAGCAATCGGGGCTGAAGCCCCTCCCACAGAAGCACCGATCGGGGCTGAAGCCCCTCCCACAGCAGCAGCTCCTCCCACAACAGCAGCCCCTCCTACAGCAGTGGGAGTGTGAGATTTTGTGGGAGCGACTTCAGTCGCGATGCTTCTGGTGGATGCAGGGGAAGCGATCGGGGCTGAAGCCCCTCCCACGACAGCACCTCCTCCCACAACAGCACCTCCTCCTACAGCAGTGGGGGTGTGAGATTTTGTGGGAGCGACTTCAGTCGCGATGGTTCTGGTGGGTGCATCAGAAGCGATCGGGGCTGAAGCCCCTCCCACAACAGCGGGCCCTCCCACAACAGCAGCCCCTCCCACAGAAGCACCGGCAGTCGGGGCTGAAGGCCCTCCCACGACAGCACCGGCAGTCGGGGCGGAAGCCCCTCCTACAATCGAAGCGGGCGGCGGGGTGTTCACGGCGACGAGGGCGGCGACGAGCACGGCGGCGACCACGGCGAGGGCGCCGAGGACGAAGGCGGGCAGGCGGCGGACGGCGCGGCCGGAGAGGACGGGTTCGATGGCGGGTTGCTGCACGACCATGCGACGCGCGACGGCGGTGGTGGCGCGTTCAATGGCGCGGCCGGCGGCGCGGCGCTGATCGTATTCGCGGCGGCGACCGGGGGTGCGCAGGTCGTTCCAGGCCTGGTTGATGCGTTCGGCGAACACGCTGAGTTCGGCGCCGCGATCGCGGTCGGGGTGCAGCCAGTGGATCAGCCAGCGATGGTGTTCCTTGAGCTGCGCGGGTTCGGCGGTGGGCGACACGCCAAGCACGCGGTAGCTGTCGGCATTCTCGGGGAAGAGGGCCTGCTGCAGGAACAGCACGGCGGCTTCGCGAAGGGCCGCGGGCTCGAGCTGGGTGGCGGCGTGCGCGTCGGCGGCTGCGCGCTCGTCGCCGGCGGCAATGCGGATGACGTCGAGCACGTCGGCCGGCAGGGCGCGCTCGCGGACGCGGGCGCCCAGCGCCGGCATCCGGTACAGGCCCAGCATCAGGTCGATGGCTTCCGACATCTTCTCCCCTGGTGTTGCGCGCCGGTTCCGACAGGCGCCTCTTGCTGTCGCTTCCCCCGTCTTTTACGGGGGAAGCTGCCCGAAGGGCTGAAGGGGGCGCCTTTCACGCGTGGTTGCATGCGAAGAGCGCCCCCATCCGCCTTCGGCACCTTCCCCCGCTTCGCAGGGGAAGGGAATACCTGGCGTCGATTCCGTCGCTACGCTGGCGATGAAACGACGGCCTGGCCGAGTCGCTGCCGCGGTCGCCCACAGGGTGGGCTCCTACAACGGCGCGTGGTTTCGCAGGGCGTGCGGCGCCTGCGAGGCCACCGCCTCACCGCCGGGCGAGGCGCTTGACGGGTTCGCCGTAGCCGTAGTCGGCGGCGCCACCGTAGCCGTAGCCATAGCCGTAGCCGTAGCCGGCGACCTTGATGTCGTACTTGGTGAGGATGACGCCGAGCAGGCGCGCGCGGGCCGAGTAGAGGCGGCGCAGCATGGCGCGGGCGTAATCGCGGCGGATGGCGCCGGACTCCACCACCAGGATGGTGCCGGAGACGACGTTGGAGAGCAGCAGCGCATCGGCGATGCCGAGCACCGGCGGGCCGTCGACGATCACCTGGTCGAACTTCTCGGCGGCGAGCGAGAGCAGGCTCAGCATCTTCGGCCCGGCGAGGAGTTCGGCCGGGTTGGGCGGCAGCGGGCCGGCGCACATGCAGCTCAGCAGGCGCGTCTTCGTAGCCTGCAGCGTCGACAGCGGACGGCGCTCGCCGGCGAGGTAGTTGGTGAGGCCGACGCTCCCGTCGAGCCCGAACAGCTTGTGCATGGAGGGGTTACGCAGGTCCGCGTCGATCACCAGCACGCGCTTGCCGAGTTCCGCGAAGTGCTGCGCCAGGGCGACGACGGTGGTGCTCTTGCCCTCGCCCGGCGAGGAGCTGGTCATCAGCAGCACGCGCGGCACGCCCTTGTCGGTGGAGAACTGCAGCGCGGTGCGCACCGAGCGGTAGGACTCGGAGAACGCCGAGCGCGGGTCGGCCAGGCTCTTGAGCGGCGCGGTGGCGGTCTTGGGCACGATGCCGAGCAGCGGCACGCCGAACTGGCGCTCGACGTCGTCGGGCGTCTTGACGGTGTCGTCGAGGTGCTCGAACAGGAGCGCCAGCAACACGCCGCCGAACAAGCCGAGCAGGATCGCGATGGCGAGGTTCAGCGTCAGGCGCGGCGAATAGCGCGACGTCGGCGGCACGGCCGTGTCGACGACGGAGATGTTGTTGGTGCCCACGCCGCCGGCGACGCCCACTTCCTTGAAGCGCTGCAGCAGGCCGTCGTACAGCTGGCGGTTGGTGTCGGCGTCGCGCTTGAGGATGTTGTACTCGATGCTGCGGTGCTGCAGGTCGAGCACGGCGGCCTTGAGTTCGTTGAGGCGCGCGGACAGCATGCCCTCCTTCGCGACCGCGGCGTCGTAGGCGGACTTCACCGAGCCCTTGATGCGCGAGGTTTCCGAGGCGAGCTGCTGGTCGATCTCCGCGATCTGGCTGTGCAGCCGCTGCATCGTCGGGAAATCGGGCTTGAGAATCTGCAGCTTGTCCTGGTAGTCCGCGTTGAGCTCGGCGCGCTTCTGCTTGAGGTTGCCGATCACCTCGCTCTGCAGCACCGCGGGCAGCGCGTCGGCGGCGGTGCCGGCCTGCTCCTTGTACTTGGACTCGGCGTCGATGCGCTCCTTCTGCGCTTCGGAGAGCGCGGCGCTGATCGCGCCGAGCTGCTGCGAGACGAGGCTTTGCTTGTCGTCGATGTTGACGATCTGTTCCTTCTGCGCGAAGGCGGTCAGCTTCTGCTCGGAATCCTCGAGCTTGAGCTTCAGCTGCTGCAGGCGCTCTTCGAGGAAGTTGCGCGCGTACGCGGTGGCGTCGACGCGCCGCTCGAGGTTGCTGGCGATGAAGCCGGCCGCGATCGCGTTGGCGACCTTGGCGGAGAACACCGGATCGGGGCTGGTGAACTGCACCCGCACCAGGCGCGAGTTGCGCACCGGCTCGATGCTGAGGCCGCCGGAGAACGCCTGCACCAGCGCGGCTTCCGAATCCGGATCGCCGGCCGGCTTGCCGGGCTTGAGGAACCCGATCAGCCGCCCGAGCGGCGAGGGCTCGCGCATGCGCGCGAACACCGGGTCGTGCGCGAGGTCGAGCTCGGCCACCACGCGCTGCGCCAGCGATCGGCTCTGCAGCAGCTCGTACTGGGTCTGGTAGAAGTCCTTGTCGGCGGGCGACTCGATCGGCGCCAGGCCCTCCACCTGCACCACCTGGATGGTGTCGCGGTCGATCTGCAGCGTGGTGGCCGCGCGGTAGGTCGAGGGCGTCAGGAGCGTGGCGACCAGCACCACCGCGAACACGATGCCGAGGAAGCCGAGGATGGTCCAGCGGCGCTTGACGATGATGCGCCAGTAATCGAGCAGGTCGATCTCGTCGCTGTCTTCCGCCGCGGGCTGCGCCTGCGGGAACGCCAGCACCTGCGGCGACTGCGGCACCATGTGGTGGCCGGCGTTGCGGCGTGCCGGCAGCGGCGCGCCGCGGTGCTCGGACCCTTCCCTTGGATGGTTCATGTCCTGTGTATCCCCTTGCGGGAGCTGCGCGCGGCAGCCCCTCAGTACGTGCGGAAGCCGACGAATCCGCGCAGCGTGTCGGTGACGCCCTTGAGGAAGGCACGGCCGCCGGAGCGGTCCACCACCACGATGTCGTCGCCATAGATCAGCGGATCGGTCATCTCGCCATGGCGGATGCGCTGGATGTCGAACAGCGCCGCCATCTTCTTGCCGTCCACCATGCGGAAGATGACGATGCCCTGCGGATCGGCCAGTGGATCGAGTCCCTGCGCCAGCGCGATGGTCTGCAGCAGGGTGGTCTTGCCGGTGAGCGGGTAGATGCCGGGCTTCGTCACCGCGCCTTCGACGGTGACGCGCTGGCTGGTGAACTCCTGCACGAACACGCTCACCTGCGGGTCCTGCACGAGGTCCTTGCCGAGCTTGGCGGCAATGTCGCCTTCCAGCTCCGACACGGTGCGCCCGCCGGCCATCACCGAGCCGATCAGCGGCAGCGAGATCATGCCGCGCGAGTTGACGCGCGCGGTGCGCGAGAGCTCGTCCACCTGGAACACGGTGATCTGCAGCAGGTCGTGCGGGCCGATGCGGTAGTCCGACACCGCCTCGTAGGCGCCGTTGGCGCCGGTGTTGTCGGGCGGCGGCAGGTGCTGGCCCTGGGCGGCCTTCACCTCGTGCGGGATGCCGGTGGGCGCCGGGCCGGTGGCACAGCCGGCCAGCGCGAACGCGCACGCCAGCCAGAAAGCGGCACAAAGCCGCCGCACGAGTCCATTCCTGCCCATCACCATCGGTATTTCCCCTGTTCCAGCCGCATTATCCGCGCCTCAACCAGCGAAGCAAGCCGCGTGC
>JAEZQS010000138.1 GCA_023412995.1 Pseudomonadota bacterium | reverse complement strand
CGCCGCGCCCGTGTCGGCGGATCGGAAGCCGGCACGGCCGCGGCCTCGCTGGCGCGGAATGCCGCCGCTTCGGCGAGCAGCCAGTCACGGAACGCGCTGAAGCCGGCGTGCGCGCGGGCGCGTTCGGGATACACCAGCCAGTGTGCGTAGCGCGCCTTCATGCGCTCGGGAAAGAGTTGCACCAGCAACCCGTTCTCGATCAGCGGGCGCGCCATCGTGACGCGCCCAAGCGAGATGCCGAGGCCTTCCAGCGTCGCGCGCTGCAGCGTCTCGGTATTGCTGAAGGTGGCGACGTAGCGCGCCGGCTCGCTGCCGCCGTACTGGGCAAACCAGCGTGGCCACGGATCGTCCGGCGACAGTAGCGGCCACTCGCCGAGCCGTTCGATGCGCGGCCGCCGGCCGCCGAGCAAGCGCGGGCTCGCCACCGGCGTCAGCCATTCCTCGAACAGCAGTTCGGCTTCGAGCCCCGGCCAGTGGCCACCGCCGTAACGCAGCGCGCCGTCGAAGCGGCCGTCGCCGAAGTCCACCAGGTCGGCGGACGAGTCGAGGTTGAATTCGACGCCCGGATGCGCCGCGACGAAGCGCGGCAGGCGCGGCACCAGCCAGCTGGTGCCCATCGACGGCACAACGCTGATGGACAGCACGCTGTCACGACGCGTGCACAGCGGGCGCACGGCAGCCTCGATCCCATCGAGGTGCGGCGCGACCCGCTCGAGCAGGCGCGTGCCGGCCGGTGTCAGGCGCAGGCCACGTGGACCGCGCACGAACAGCGACACGCCCAGGCGCGTTTCCAGCAGGCGTACCTGGTGGCTGAGGGCACTCACCGTCAGGTGCAGGCGGTCCGCGGCACGCGTCATGTTGCCGGCTCGCGCGGCGCTGACGAACACCTGCAGCGCATTCAGCGGCAATCGTTCCACGTTCGATAATCCTCAAGCCTGCGTCGCAAACATGTCGCTACCGCCGATACCGATGGAGGCCTAATGTACCGCTCCAACGCATTCTTGCGCAGAAACGGAGCCGGTGCCATGTTGAACGAATTGAACAGATTGGCCGTCGACCTGCTGGGCCTGCATGGCTACCCGGTCGCATGGCCGCCAACCCCGGCCACGAACACGGTGCCACGGGCGCCGCGGGCGGAAACCGTTGCCGCGGTGGCGCTTCCGACGGCCGCCACGGCGCGGCGCCGCAAGCCCCGCCGCTCGTGGGAAGAGGCCTCGCGGCATTACGGGGAAAGCGCATGACCAGCGTGCCGGACCGCTTACGCACGGCCCTGCCGCTGGTCGCGGCGGCGGCGACGCTGGGGTTGTGGTCGTCGGCCTTCGCGGGCATGAGCTACGGCCTGCGCGTCTTCACGCCGGCGGAACTGGCGCTGCTGCGCTTCGGCATCGCCTCGCTGCTCTTCGCGCTGCCGGTGGCGGCAGGCGCCATCCGCCTGCCGCCGCGGCAGGACTGGCCCGCTATTGCGCTGCTCGGCTTGCTCGGGGTCACCGCCTACCAGCTGGCGCTCGGCTACGCGATGTCGCGCATCACCGCTGGCGCCGCCGCGGTGGTCATAGCGCTGGTGCCCGGAGTTACCGCGGCACTGGCCGCGTGGCGGCTTGGCGAAGGCCTCGGCGCGCGCACGGTGGCGGGCTTGGCGGTCGCTTTCGCCGGCGTCGTGCTGGTCTCGCTCGGCAGCCGCCACGGCGCCGGGTTCGAGCCGACGGCCCTGCTGGTGCTGGTGTCGGTGTTCGCGACCAGCATCTACTTCGTCTGGCAGAAGCCGCTGCTCGCGCGCACGACCCCGGTGGCCTTCACCGCCGCCAGCATCTTCGCCGGCACGCTCGGCCTGCTGCCGTTCGGCGGCGGGCTGGTCGCGAAGCTGCCACTGGTGCCGCCGGGGCAGGTCGCGGTGGCGGTGTACCTCGGCCTCGGACCCACCGTGCTCGGCTACCTTTGCTGGAACTGGGCGCTGTCGCGCGCACCGGCAGCGAAGGTGACGAGCTTCCTCTACGTGCAGCCGCTGCTGGCGTCGCTGGTGGCGTGGGCGTGGCTTGGCCAGACGCTGGCGCCGCTTGCCATTGCCGGCGGCGTGCTCGCCATCGGCGGCGTGGTGCTGGCGGTGCGTGGGTCAGCTGCCGCGGCAGTGACACGGCCGCCCGTCGGCGTGGCACCAGCTCCCGTGAGCGCTTTGCCCGCCTGTTGCCGCAGCTGATCCCTCACGCGCCCTGCAGCTGGAACAGGGCGCGCTGGCGCGGGGCGGCATCGGCATCGACGAAGTTCGCCAGCCCGACACCGACCAGGCGGTAGAGGGTCGCTGGCGGCAGCTCGACGTGGCCGCGCAGGGCGCGCGCCAGCGCAGCCAGTTCGTCCGCGCTGGCTGGCGGCACCGGCGGCGTGTGGCTGCGGGTCAGCAGGCGGAAATCGCGCGTCTTGAGCTTGAGCACCGCGGTGCGCCCGATGCGGCCGCTGCGAAGCGCCGCTTCCCAGGTGCGCGTGGCGAGCAGGTCGATCGTCCCGGCGAGGGCCTCCAGCGGCCGGTCGTCGGCAAACGTGTCTTCGGCCGAGACCGATCGGGTGGGCCGGTCCGGTCGCACCTCGCTGTCATCGATGCCGTGCGCGAGTTGGGAAAGCCGGCGCCCGTAGCGGCCGAAGTGCTGCTCCAGCGCGTGCACGTCGAACGCCCGCAACTCGCCTGCGGTATGGATGCCGAGCGCCGCCAGCCGCCGCTCCGTCACCTTGCCCACGCCATGGATGCGTGCCACGGGCAGCGGGGCGAGGAAGGCATCGACCTCGGCGGGCCGGATGACGAACAGGCCATCGGGCTTGCGCCAGTCGGACGCGATCTTGGCGAGGAAACGCGCCGGCGCCACGCCGGCGGACGCGGTGAGGCCGGTCTCGGCATGGATTTCCGCGCGGATGCGGCGCGCGATCGCCGTGGCCGACGGCAGCGCGCACGGCGAATCGGTGACGTCGAGGTAGGCCTCATCGAGCGACAGCGGCTCGACCCGTTCGGTGTAGCGCAGCAGGATGGCGCGCACCTGTCGCGATACCGCCTTGTAGCGGCTGAAATCCGGCGGCACGAACACCGCGTCCGGGCAGATCCGCTCGGCCCGCCCGGCGGGCATCGCCGAACGGATGCCGTGGCGGCGTGCCTCGTAGGAGGCGGCGCAGACGACCGAACGCGCGCCGCGCCACGCGACCACCACCGGCCGGCCGCGCAGGAGCGGGTCGTCCCGTTGCTCGACCGAAGCGTAGAACGCGTCCATGTCGACGTGGATGATCTTGCGCATCGCGGTGCCGTCGGAACAAGGCGCCGATGCTACCGCGGCGCGGCGATTTCCTACGCGCCGGCGCGCTCCTGGCCGATGCGCGTGCGCCGGCCACGCGGCATCCTGCGGCACGGAGGTGGATCATGCATGGGAAGTACCTGCTGCGCCGGGGCGTCGTCACGCCGATCCTGCTGCTGGCGCTGCTGGCCGCCGCCTCCGGCGCTGGAGCGGTCTCGGTGTGGCGCTGCGAGTCGGCCGACGGCGGCATTGCCTTCCAGGACGTCCCCTGCGGGGCTGCCGCACGCGCGGCGCAGGTCCCGCTCGCCCCGCTTCCGCCCCCGGCCGCTTCGCCCGAGTACCGGTTGCCGGCCAGGCCGGCCG
>JAEZQS010000102.1 GCA_023412995.1 Pseudomonadota bacterium | reverse complement strand
GCGAGCGCGCCGATGCGCCGCTCGAGGTCCTCGCGGGCAAGGCCGACCGCGCCCGCGGCCATGCCGCCGGCGCGTTCGTCTTCGCCGCGCACGTCGAGCAACAGCGCGCCGTCCCGCTGGCGTGCCTGCGCTTCGGCCGGCGTGAGCGTCGGCACGGCCTCGTTGCCGCTCATGCCCAGCGGCTCCATGGCAGGGGCAGCAGCGCGATGGCCGCTCCTTCGGCCAGGTCCGCTGCCGGCGCGGGGATGACGGCGAGCGCATCGGCCTCGGCGAGGCCGCGCAGCATGCCCGATCCCTGCTGCGCCAGCGGCGTCGCGACGCAGGTGCCATCCGTGTGCGAGGCCAGTCGCACGCGCAGGAACTCGGTGCGCCCATGCCGCTTCGCCACCGCCGTGCCGAGCCGCGCATGCACCGGCGGCGCCGGCACCGCGCCCTGCATGGCCAGCAAGGCGGGACGCACGAGCGCCACGAACACCACCAGCGCCGACACCGGGTTGCCGGGCAGGCCGAACACCAGGGTGTCGCCGACCCGGCCGCAGAGGAAGGGCATGCCCGGCTTCATGCGCACCTTGTGGAAATCGACCGACCCCAGCTCCGACACGACCGCGGGGAGGAAATCCGCATCGCCCGCCGAGACACCGCCGCTGGTCAAGATCACCTCGCAGGAACCGGCAGCCTGCTGCAGGGCGACGCGCAGGGCATCGGGATCGTCGCGCACGCGGGCCGCCGGCAGCGGCTCGATGCCGAGCTGGCGCAACATGGCACCGATGCCGGCCCGATTGCTGTCGAATACCTGCCCGGCGCCGGCCTCCTCGCCCGGCTCCACCAGTTCGTCGCCGGTCACCAGCAGCCCGACGCGCGGTCGCTCCGTCACCTGCACGTGGATGGCGCCCCCGGCCGCGAGCAGCGCGATGCGCGCGGGCGACAGGACCTCGCCCGCCGCCAGCACGCGCTCGCCGGCGCGGCAATCCTCTCCCGCCGGGCGCACGTTGGCACCCGGCCGCTCGCCAGCGCGCACGACGATGGCGCCGTCCTCGCGCACGACGTTTTCCTGGATGACGACCGTATCGAGTGCGGCCGGCAGCGGCGCACCCGTCATGATGCGCACGCACGCGCCGGGTGCGCAGGCCGCGTCACCCGCCTGCCCTGCCAGCACGGTGCCGGCCAGGCTGAAACGCCGTTCGCCCACCGTCGGCAGTTCCCCGCCGCGCAGCGCGTAGCCATCCATCGCCGCGTTCGCAAACGGTGGCAGGTCGCGCGCGGCCAGCACGTCGGCCGCGGCGATCCGGCCGGTCGCCTGCTCCAGGCCGACCCATTCGACCCCCCGCTGCTGCACGCGGCAAAGCGCGAGCAGCCGGTCAAGGGCGTCGTCGAAGGTGAGCTGTCGCGCCGGCTCAACCGGTCCGTTCGGCATAAGCGTGGAATTCGTGCGGGGTGTTGAGGTTGGCAAACTGCCGCCGGCGACCGGCGAAATCAACTGGCGCGGCGCCGAGCGCCTGCTGCCATGCGTGCACGCCGTTGCCGGCCTGCAGCGCCGCGGCAGCCGCCTCGCCCAGTCCCGGCCGGTAAAGGGCGAACAAGGGTTGGCGACGGGCGCCGTCGTGCGCGACCACCGCAGGAGCCGCGGAGGCGGCAAGCGCCGCATGCAGGCGCAGCAGCAGGTCGTCCGGCGGATCGGGGCAATCCACCGGCAGCGTCAGCACCTGTTGCAGCGGCCGCGCCGCCAGCGCAGCGGCGACCCCTGCCAGCGGGCCCGGGAAGCCCGGCGTCGCGTCGGTGATCACCGGTGCATGCCGCGCGTATCCGGCGAGATGGCGGTTGGCGACGACCAGCAGGTCGACGCCAACCGTGCGATCGCCCGCCCAGCGGGCCGCCATCGCGCGCGCGGCCGCCACCCCGTGCGCCACCAGCGGCCGCCCGGCGAGCGTCTCGAGGCCCTTGTCGCGCCCGCCCAAGCGCGTGCCGGCACCGCCGGCCAGGATGGCAATGGTGACGGGGGTATCGTTCGCGGCGCGGCTAGCGCTTGTCTCGCTTTGCATTGCGGATCATGCGCGTGCGGCGGCGCTGCTGGCCCTCGGTCAGCGCGTTGCGGCGTCCGGCAAAGGGGTTCTCGCTGTCGCGGAACTCGATCCGCACCGGCGTGCCCTCGAGGCGGTAGCGCTTGCGGAAGAAGTTTTCCAGGTAACGCCGGTAGCTCTCCGCGATGTGCTTCGTGCGCGAGCCGTGGATGACGATGGTCGGCGGATTGGTGCCGCCCGGATGGGCGAACTTCAGCCGCGGCGTGTGGCCGCGCACCAGCGGCGGCTGGTAGGCGGCGAAGGCCGCTTCCACGGCGCGGGTCAGCTCGGACGAGGTGAACCTGCGGTTGGCCGAGGCGTAGGCGCGGTCGACCGCCTTCATCAGTTCGCCGATGCCGCTGCCGTGCAGCGCGGAAATAAAGACCTGCCGCGCCCACGGCGCGAACTCCAGCTTGCGCGCCAGCGAGGAGACGCACTGCTCGCGCTGGTAGCGGTCGAGCCCGTCCCACTTGTTGACCGCGATCACCAGCGCGCGCCCCGAATCGAGCACGTGGCCGATCAGCGCGGTGTCCTGGTCGGAAACGCCTTCGCGCGCATCCAGCACCAGCACCGTGACGTGCGCGGCATCCACCGACTGCAGCGACTTGATGACGCTGAACTTTTCCAGTGCGTCCTCGATGCGCGCGCGGCGGCGCACCCCGGCGGTGTCGATCAGGGTGTAGCGCTTGCCGTCGCGCTCGAGCGCGATGCGGATCGCATCGCGGGTCGTGCCCGGCATGTCCGAGGCGATCACCCGTTCTTCGCCGAGGAGGCGGTTGACCAGCGTCGACTTGCCGGCATTGGGTCGGCCGACGATGGCGACGCGGATGCCATCGTCCGCCGCATCGGGTTCCTCCCGCTCCGCCGGCAGCAGCGCTTCGAGCGCGGCGAGCAGCGCCGTCACGCCGCGCCCGTGCGCGGCGGACATCGGCAGCACGGCAGCGAGGCCGAGCGGCGCGAACTCCGCCAGCGCGCCCTGCTCGTCCAGGCCATCGACCTTGTTGACCAGCAGCAGCAGCGGCTTGCCCATGCGCCGCAGGCGGTCGAGGATTGCGCGGTCGGCCGGCAGCAGGCCATCACGCGCGTCAACGGTGAGCAGCACCACGTCCGCCTCCTCGATGGCGAGCAAGACCTGCTGTTCGGTTTCCTCGACCAGCACCTGGGCATCGCCGGCCAGGCCGCCCGTGTCGACCACGACGAAAGGCGCAGCCGCGAGGCGGCAGATGCCGTAATGACGGTCGCGCGTCACGCCCGGCAGGTCGTGCACCAGCGCGTCGCGCGTGCGGGTGAGCACGTTGAACAGCGTCGACTTGCCGACGTTGGGGCGCCCGACGAGGGCGACTACGGGAAGCATGGCGGCTCCAGGGAGGGCTGTCGTGCCATCACGCGGTTCGCCGGGCTCCGCCGCGCCAGCCCGCTGGCCGGCGCGCCTGGGGGCTCAGCCGCCCGCGCGGAAGGCGCCGATCCGGCCGTTGACGTTTTCGACGTAGACGAGGTCGCCGACGACGACCGGTTGCGCCTCGATCGGCTGGCGGCCCAGGCGTTCGCGCGCGGCGAACTTGCCTTCGGCCAGGCTCAGCCAGTGGACGTAGCCCTCGCTGTCCCCGACCACCACGAAGTCGCCCTGGATCGCCGGGGCGCTGAGCCAGCGGAAGCGGAGCTGGTCCTGCTTCCAGAGGTTGACGCCGGTCTCGCGGTCGAACGACCACACGTTGCCGTCGGCGTCCACCACCACCACCGTGTTGCCACCGACGGCGGCGCCGGCATAGCTGGAGAGGTCGCGCTGCCACAGCGGGCGGCCGCTCTCCAGCGCCAGCGCGGCAACCTGCCCGCGATAGCCGGCGGCAAACAGGTGCGCGCCGTCGCTGACCATGTTGCCGTCGACGTCGGCGATGCGTTCGACCTCGGTGCGGCCTTCGCCGGTCGACAGCGCCTGCGTCCATAGTTCCGCGCCGTCCTCGAGTCGCACCGCGACCACGCGGCCGTTGTCGAAACCGTCGTAGACGACGCCATTGGCGATCAGCGGCGAGGAGGTGCCGCGCAGGCTCAGCGGCGGCACGCTCTGGTCGAGCAGCCACTTGCGGCTGCCATCCGCCGCGGAAAGACCGCTGAGCCGCCCGTCGTTCGTCCGCACCACCACGATGCCGTTGGCGATGGCCGGCGTGCCGACCACTTCGGAGCCGAGGCGGATGTTCCAGCGTTCGCTGCCGTCGTCGGCGGCGAGACCATAGATCTGGCCATCGAGGGCGCCGACGACCAGCAGGTCGCCGTCGCTGGCGGGCCCGGCCGACCAGCGCAACGAATTGCCACTGCGGTTCCACAGCATGCCGCTGCGCTCGCCCAGGCGCTTCTGCCACAGCGTGCGACCGCTGGCGGCATCGAGCGCCACCAGCCGGCCGTCGACGCTGGCTGCGTAGAGGCGGCCGTCGGCGTGGCCGGGTGCCAGGCGCACGCCGGAGTCGCCGGCGCCATCGCCCACGCCCTCGCTCCAGACGCGTTGCACCTGCGTCGTCGGCGCGAATTCGGCCAGCGGCGTCGGCGGTTCGACGTTGTCCTTGCGGCCCAGGTTCTTCAGCCAGTTGCAGCCACCCAGCGCAACCGAGAGCGCCACCACCACGAGGACGAGCGATCGCTTCATGAGCCCTGCTTCTCCGCGGCCGGTGCGGGAGCGGCGGGTGCCTTGGCGGCCAGCGGCCCACCCAGGTCGTCCAGTTTCATCTGCACCACGCTGCGCGTCCCCGCCTGCTCGTCCAGGTGCGACAAGGCATCCTGGTAGGCCGTGCGGGCGGCATCGGCGTGGCCCTGCTTCACCAGCGCATCGCCACGCAGTTCGCCGGCAAGGGCCGGCCAGGCGTCGGCCGGCAGCTTGCCGACCAGCGCGAGGGCGCCGTCGGCATCGCCGCGGGCGAGCGCGACGCGCGCCGAGCGGATCGCAACCAGGCCCTGCAGCGCGTCGATGCCGGCGTGCTCGCGCGCCCACGCCAGCGCGGTCGCAGCGCCGTCGAGGTCATTGGCGGCCGCGTCCACTTCGGCCTGGTGCAGGGCGGCCAGCACCGCGTAGGGCGACTTCGGGTACGCCTCGCGCAACTCGCGGGCGGCAGCCTCGGCATCCTCCGTCTTGCCTGCCCCGGCGGCGGCGGTCAGCGACTGGTATTTGGCGGCGGCCTCCAGCGAGACATTCGCGCGGTGCACCTTCCACTGCTGCCAGCCGAAGATGAGGACCAGCCCGAGGCCGACGCCGACGATGATCGCCAGCGCGTTCTCGCGCAGCCATTTCTGGACCAGTTCACCCTGCTCGTGTTCGTCGAGGACATCGAAAGCCATGCAGTCACCTGAAATCGCGGGGATGCGCCGCCCGCCGCGCGAGGGGCCGGTACGGGACGCGCAAGGGTAGCAGGAAACCACCCCGGCGCGGCCGGGGCAGACGGGTCATGCGGCAGTGCGGCGCCACTCGCGCGGCATGCGCGGGCGCGTCGCGCC